>JBLGBS010000012.1:0-24649 GCA_047617985.1 Candidatus Nanohaloarchaea archaeon
ATATGCCAGGACTTGGAGGACAGCCTGTCTTCATAATGTCGGAAGACGCTGAACGAACAACAGGAGAAGACGCACAGGAAAACAATATTTCTGCATGTAAATCAGTATCAAAAGCCGTAAGAACCACTTTAGGGCCGAAAGGGATGGACAAGATGATGGTCGATTCCATAGGAGACCTAGTGGTTACAAACGACGGAGTTACAATACTAGAGGAAATGGATTTAGACCATCCAGCAGCAAAGATGATGGTCGAAGTCGCACAGACACAGGAAGAAGAAGTCGGCGACGGAACAACAACAGCAGTAGTACTCGCAGGAGAACTACTCAAACAGAGCGAAGACCTGCTCGATCAGGAGATTCATCCAACTGTAATCACAAAAGGATACAGACTCGCAAGAGAGAAATCTGTCCAAGTTCTGGATGACATAGCTGAAGAAGTCGATCTTTCCGACGACGATGTTCTTGAAAGAGTTGCAATGACTGCTATGACAGGGAAGTCAGCTGAAACAGCTAGAGACTACCTTGCAACAATCGCTGTAGATGCAGTCGAAGGGGTAGCAGAAGAAACAGAGAACGGCTTTGTAATCGACCGGGATATGATCAAGGTCGAGAAAAACGAAGGGGGATCAATCGAAGACACAGAACTTGTCAAAGGAGTCATCCTGGACAAGGAGAAAGTCCATGGCGGAATGCCGGACACAGTTGAAGATGCAAACATCGCGCTTCTCGACTCCGCAATCGAAGTCAAGGAGACAGAGACTGACGCAGAAATCAGCATTTCCGATCCAAACCAAATGAAGAACTTCGTCGAACAGGAAGAAGAACAGCTGAAGGAAATGGTTAACGCAATCGACGAAGCAGGCGCAAACGTCGTTCTATGCCAGAAAGGAATAGACGATATCGCACAGCACTACCTTGCGAAGAAAGGAATCTACGCAGTCAGAAGAGTATCCTCAAGCGATATGGACAAACTCGCAAAAGCAACAAATGCAAACATTGTGACCTCAATCACAGAGATCGAATCAAACGATCTCGGAGAAGCAGGAACGGTAGAACAGAGAAGAGTCGGAGGTTCTGCAATGACATTTGTACAGGACTGTCCTGAAGCCAAATCAGTCTCAATCCTGATCAGAGGAGGAACAGAACATGTAGTCGACGAAATCGAAAGAGCAATGGAAGACGCAATCGGCGGAGTCTCAAGTGCATTGAGAAACGGCCGGGTTGTCGGCGGAGGAGGAGCAACCGAAGTCGAACTCGCGCAGGAACTCCGAGACTACGCTGATTCAGTCGGCGGAAGAGAACAGTTGGCGATCAACGCATTCGCAGACGCACTGGAAATCATTCCAAGAACACTCGCCGAAAACGCAGGATTCGATCCGATCGACACACTGGTCGACCTCAGAAACAAACATGACGAAGGCGAGGTCTGGGCAGGAATCGATGTAACATCAGGCGAATCACAGCTCCTGTTTGATGAGGGAGTTGTCGAGCCACAGCAGACAAAGACACAGGCAGTCTCATCAGCATCCGAAGCAGCTGAGATGATTCTCAGAATCGACGATGTAATCTCCGCATCAGGCGGAGGAGACGAAGCCGGTGGACCACCTGGCGGACCTGGAGGAGCTCCAGGAGGAATGCCGGGAGGCGGAATGGGAGGAATGATGTAGTTTAAGCTACATCTTCCAACCCACTATCCTTTTTCTAATATCTTCTCTCTTCTATTCTCTCCGGAAATAAATTAAATAAGCTCTAACAAGTTGTATCCAGAGATGGATGAAAACCTTTTGGAGCGGAAAATCGAAGACTTAATCGAAGAGAAAGCCGAGAAAATAGAACAAGGCGAACAAACCAACAGCAAACTCGGCAAACTAATAGAAAACAAAATAGAACAAAAAATAGACGAAGAAAAAGAAACAAAAACACTACCACAGAAAACAACACGAAGAAACTTCATCAAAATACTCGGACTAGGAGCAGGAGGACTAGCGCTTTCATCCGCAGCATCCGCCAACTTCTTCTCAGTAAACAAAAATGTCGGTTCAAGCGAAGACACTATCTCCAATGTACTATCCAACGGAAACGATGCATCCGGAAACTCGATAACAAACCTTGGAAGTCTAAGCGTCAACAATGACATAAGTGCGAACTCAGCAAATATCACAAACCAGGTTTCAGCAGGAAGTGTGAGTACAACCGGTACAATTACAGCCGGAAGTGAGATAGTTCTACCTGATTTAAGCTCCGACCCCAGCGCTTCAACCGGAGCAATGTGGTACAGAAGCGATCTTGAATAAAAGGTGTATAATGAATGGTTCAGATAGGGACGATAAAACTCCAGACAACCACCGGATCAATCGAAGTACCGGTCTTTGAGATAGCGGATGTACAGAACGAATCACTGAGAGTGCAGACAGAAAACAGCGGAGTAGGCGCCTTAAACCTGGTTGATCCCTCAAATGCTGAACTGAACCAGGTAAGAGTTCAAACACAGAGCAACGGAGTACTAGCTGTCAGCACCACAATAGGCACAGTACTCGAAACAGATACAGTGCTAAACGGCGGGAACATCAAATTGAGGATACATGAAGACACAGACGGCGACGGCCAACCAGAAAACACGGAAACAGTCAGTTTAAACGATGGAATCACCAGTCAAAGCCTTTCACAGATAAAAGCAGATCCTGAAAACGAGATCTGGTTCGAGGTCGAAAAAGAAACCAGTTCAGTTGACACAACACCAGAACTACAGAGAGTGAGGATAGCTTAAATGGCAATAGAATGGACAAACAAAGAAGACTGGGATCAAGAACAGGACAACACAGGTGTCATACACGACGAAACACTGCAGCAAGGATACAAATCAGGAAGCCTGAAGGAGGGCCTGGTCGCATACTATCCTATGGAAAACTCGGGTAGCGAAATTCTTAGAGATGGCGCAAGAAAAAATACCGGTCAAATCAATGGAGCAACCTGGAACGGAAGCGGAAAGGTTGGCAATGATTCACTGAGTTTTGATGGAAGCAACTCCGAAACTGTCGACGCAAGCGCATTTGGTGTAATATCTATATCCAAGGAATTTTCTGTGAGTTTATTCGTAAACTGTCCTTCCGGAAACGATGGAGATCTAATTACCAACATACATTCAGCCTCCGATAGGCTTGCGCTGGAAATTTCGTCGAGCGAGGTGCGTGTAGGAGTTTACAATGGCTCAAATTACACGGGTGAATCTTCTGGTTCAATCCAGAAAGATCAATGGGTTCACATACATTACAACCACTACAGCGATAACTCCGGCCAACTGTTTATTGACGGCGTCGAACAAACAGGAACAAACACGCCAACAACAGGCGCCACACAGGGATTTCGACTTGGGGCCAGAACTGACGATCAAGATTTCTACACGGGGGAAATGGATGATGTAAGAGTCTACGACAGAACACTCTCTTACCAGGAAATACAGGCTTTATCAAATCTTACTTTCTCGAATGGTAAGGAAATAACTGAAGACCAAGTTCCAAATCAAAATAATGGCGGAATCTCCCGATACAAATTCAACGGAGATGTCACAGATTCCTGGGGTTCAAACAATGGAACTGATAATACAAGTGCAGGTTACGTAAACGGAGTTTACGGACAGGCAAAAGATTTTGATGGAAGTGATGATCATATTAGTTTATCTCCAAAAGACTTCAGCTCAACCTACACTTTTTCAGCATGGATCAATCTCAATGGCACGAGCGGAAACGTCTTTCTACACGCCTTAGACTCAGACAATACTACTTCAAATCCACTTATACAGTATGATGGAGTTGATCTTCAACTCTACGACGAGAGAAACGGTTATGATGCTCAATATACATATACCCCTTCAACAGGTGTTTGGTATCACTTGGTCGCCGTCGGGACAGGAAGTGAAGGCAGAATCTACCTCAACGGCGAATTGAAATCTACAGGTACGATGACCTCTAACAGCTTTAACGGGAATGATGTAATGGAGGTAGGGGTCACAGCTTATGTTGACAAAACAGATTACCTTAACGGGCAGATAGACGACGTGAGACTATATGACAGGGCACTTTCTCCTGTAGAAATAGAAAAACTTTTCCATCTCGGAGCTAGAAGAATCAACAGGAAGGAGGTGCTACACTAAATGGGATTAATAGGTTGGTGGCCTTTACACGAAAACTCAGGAAGGGCAAATGATTTGAGCGGAAATGGGAATCATGGCAGCCTAAATGGAAGCTTAACTCAAGGATCAGCAGGCAAAGGAGGGCTTGTAGCTTACAAATTTGATGGTTCTGATGATTACGTTAGTATATCCCCTACTCTAAAAGATCCTGAGTTTTCAGTATCGCTGTGGGTTTACATCGGAAGTGAATCTTCAAGGAATATCTGCTTCTCACAGGGGGGGGACATACATTGATGTAGACACATCTAACCCTGTACTTAGATGGTATGTTGCCTGTTCTTCAAACAGCCCATCTTGTAATTTAAATATTGCGGAAACAGGCGAATGGTATCATATAGTAGGCACCTATAGAAAAAATGAATTGACAGAACTGTATGTTAATGGAGAAAAAGCGGACTCTGATACTCCTTCTGGAGACTTCACAAATGGTTCTAATCAGCTAAGCATTGGTAGATACCAAGGAAGCACTCAGTATTATACTAATGGCAGTGTTTCAGATGTAAGGGTATATGACCATGCACTAACACCTTCCGAAATAAGAGAACTCTACGAACTTGGGGGTAAAGCATCCAGCCCCGAGGATGGTGCTTCGAAGTATGAACTGGATGGAGACGCAACTGATTCCTGGCACTCAAATGATGGAGCTGTCAGTGGAGTTGAATTTGTTGACGGGAAATTTGGGCGGGCAGCAAGTTTTAACGGCTCAAGCGATTATATAGAGTTCTCATCATTCTCCGGCCTATCAACAGCACCTTACACACTTTCAGCGTGGATAGAAATGCCTGCAGACGGAACAGTTATTGAAACAAACACAGGTACAGGAGGTCAGTTGGCAGCTCTAGGAGCTACTGGTGATACTATAACTTTCGATCACTGGAACGGTTCAGGTCGCAACACTGCTTCAGCAAAGGTTGGATCAGGCTGGCACCATATCCTAGGAATGTGGACCGGATCCCAAAACCTGATCTATGTGGATGGTAAACTAGAGGATATTATCACAGAGACAAGCGGGCCTAGCGGGTCTCAAGACTATGTTACACTTGGAGTCGCCGATCTACCGGACGGAGGAAGTAATTACTTCAATTCGAAAATGGACAGAGTGAGAATCTACAACCGCCCTCTGAAAGACTGGGAAGTTAAGGCAATCTACCAAGGATACAGTGATATTGCAACTCCTCCGGGAAAGAAAGATCCTGACGCGGTTTCTAGATGGAAACTAGATGGTTCAGTAGGAGACTCATGGGGCTCCAATAATGGAACAGATAACACGTCTACGGATTACTCAAACGGCGTCAGAGGTAAAGCGAAATTATTTGACGGAAGCGACGACCGAGTAGATATACCTGAGGATACTTCGATTACCGGAGTAAATGAATTTACAGTCTCAGCATGGATAAAATTGAATGTGCTCCCTACAAATAGCTCAAACACTTCAAACTCGCTTATTTATCTAATGGGGACAGGATATGATAACTATACAGGTCTACGCATTCAACAGGATAGCAACGAGTTTAGATTCGCTAGCGACCACGATGGAACCGGGACTGAGACCATAAGTGAGACAACCGCGGAAATAAACACCTGGTATCACGTTGTAGCAACATTTAGCAACGGTACAACTTCACTATACGTAAACGGGGAGAAAGAGCAAACAGACACAAACTCTTCCAACCAAACTGCAGACGGCCCTCAATACATCGGCGACGTCCCGGATTCCTTCGGCGAAGAACCGATGGACGGCTTAATAGACGACGTTAGGGTGTACAAACGAGAACTAAATCAAAGAGAAGTTCAGCAGCTCTACCAATGGGGAACCCGAGGAAGAGACATGCGGAAACTAACGGTGAACAAGAAATGACACTAATAGGATACTGGCCGTTAAACGAGGATTCAGGGAACACTGCTTACGACGCTTCAGGAAATGATAACAACGGGACAATAAATGGAGATGTAAATCAAGCCACTTCTAGTCTCCTAGGACAGAAATCCTACTTCTTTGGAGGTACAGACAGCTATATTGATATTGGTAACTTTGGATACACTATTAACAGCAGCGGAACCCCCTACTCTGTTTCTGCATGGTTCAAAATACCTGACTCTCCGAGTAGTCAAAACGTTATATTCTCCCTTGACGACTCTGGGGGAGGTCAAATGATAAGAGCTTATGTGACCTCATCAAATAACCTCACAATTATTCAATGGGATGGCTCTAACACGAATCCTGTAACTTATTCTGGAATAAATACTGGTCAATGGTACTTCGTCACAGGAGTCTGGGACGATACAAACCTAACCCTTTATGTAAACGGGGAAAAAATAGGAACTTCCTCTCCTTCGGGCGTAGGAACATCTACAGAGTACATGTTGATAGGTGCCAACGATCCCGGTAGTATAGGCGGTTATTTCAACGGAAGTATCTCAGAGGTAAGACTCTACAACCGGGCTTTAACATCTTCAGAAATCCAGTACCTGTACGAAGTATCGCAGAGAGGTAGATATGTCTCAAGTAAAAAGAAAATACAGAATATTATTGACTTAGCGGTTAATTCACCGGTTTCAGGGCAAGTGGTTTCAGGAACCACAAGCATTGATATCGAAGCTTCCAGCTCCGCCGGATCGATAAGCTCAATTGAAGCCGAAGCCAATTCAAACACGATAGGCACAGGTTCTTCGAGCCCGATCTCATTCAACTGGGATACAACAACCGCAACAGGTGGAAGTAATGTTGTAGAGGTTATAGCTTCCGATGACAGCAACAACTCCAGAACCGAGGACATCTCAGTAATAGTTGATAACTCTCCGCCCTCTGTTTCATTTGATAACTTAAGCGATGGAGAAGTAGTCTCAAATAACCTAAAAATTGAAGGTAGCGCTTCAGATACAGAATCTTCCGTTAAAAATATGGCTTTAGAGCTGAATGGAAATACACTAGAAACTTCTAACAAATCGAACCTATCTTATAGATTAGAAACAAGAGATTACTCAAATGGAAGCTACACTTTAGAATTAACAGCAGAGGACGGAGCAAATAATACAAAGAAAAGTAGTATAAATATTACAATAGATAATAGCGAAACCTCATCAATGGTTTTAGATGACTTTGAAGACGGATCTGTCAGCGATTGGGATGTAACTGACGTAGATAACATAGGTACTTGGAGCGCAGTACAGGATAACTCTATGCAAGGAAGCTATTTAGGTCGCTCAAGCGCTAATGGGAGCCAAAATGATACTAATCTTCAAGCAGAAAAGACTATCAGCGATACTTCCAATTACAGACAAAACATTGAATTCACTTGTAAAGTTTCAAATGACACAATGGATGATGGTATCGATAAAGCCAGAGTGGAAATTATAGAACCAGGAGGTGGAGCTTGGGGATTTATCAGATGGATACAGAACAATGGCAGCCTTAAAGCATGGGCAGGTGATTCCCACAATTTACTAGATAGCTGGAGCGAAGGAACATCTTACCATATAGAAATACTTTATAACGGAGATGGAACCTGGGATATATATGTTGACGGTACTTATCAGGGTACAGCTACGGGTATTTCCGGCGATGGTTTCATTGGAGTCATGGTAGAAAACGGAATATATAGCAGCGGAGGATCCAGAACTATGGAAATTGATTATATCAGGATGTGGGATTAATGAAATTCTAGCCCGTGAATTACCTTTATAATCCGTCCAGTACAACTGTTGTGTAGGGTACTAATATGTCTAAAGACGAGGTAGAGCTAGGTGGAGAAAATGCCGGCGAGGATTACGAGGTTGTGCCGGTCGGACCTATCAGAAAACTTGAGAGAAGAATTGACGAAATCGAGACAAAAGGAACCGGAGGTTCCGCCGATGACGAGCTTATCCGGGACGTTCTGGATATAATGAAATCCAACCAGAAAATCGTCAACGACATGACGGAATCCACCCACGAGCTCAAAAACTCAGTTGAAGACCTGACCCATAAGATGGACTCGGTTATTGACAACATGAACAGTTTCATGGATCTTCTTGAAGAGGCTTCAGAAGCTGATATGGAAGGAGAGGTAATTAACGACGTTCATTCAAGGATTGCAGATGCGGTAGGAAGTGAAATGCAGTCTGTTGCAGACGATATCAAGGAATCGAACAGAGAGGTTGTTGATAACCTTCAAGATCTGAATAAAAGTATTAAGCGTTCCTATACTGCACAGAACAAGGAGAACACGTTATCCAAAAGCAACCTCGGCAGTAAAGCACAGGGAGGAAACCAGCCGAACCAGGGAAGAAGAAGTTCCCAGTCTCAGAGAGGTAACTCACCAAATCAGAAAAGTCAGAAATCCGGATTGGATATCAACAGAGGAGGATCCGGGCAGAAGCAAAACGGAAGAGGTCAGCGGAATGGAAATGATAATAATGGAAGAAGACAACAGGGAGGAAATCAACAGCAGAGCAGAGGAAGCCAAGATTCCGATAGAATGAGAAAGCTTAAGGATAGGTTCGACAAGATGGATGATGACCAGTAAAGGATTGAGCTCGGTTATCGGCGCAGTTCTTCTGATTTTTATCAGTGTGGCAGCAGCTACTTCTGCCTGGACTTTCATAGATAGTTTAACGGAGCAGACTCAGGACAATGTTGAAAACCGGGTTGAAGAAAGGAACCGGGAGTCGCAGTCAGAGCTAACAAGCGAGATAGCTTACAACGGAAGCGACGGCAATATAATTATGACTCTAAGAAATACCGGAGCTATAAGCCTGACCTTACAGCGGGGCGATGGGACAAAAACTCTGGATATGCTTGTGGACGGAGAACCTGTTAACGGCGAACTTAGAGCTTGGGAGTTCATGAACTCGGAATCCGGAGAGGTTCTTCTCGAACCTACACAGTCTAGAGCAGTTAATACAACTCACTTCTTCCCGGGTCGCGGTGAGCAGTACACCGTTGAATTTATCGGGCCAAACAGTGTCAGGACGACCTATGTGTGCTATAACTCCGGTACATCCTCATGTTAGTTATTTAAACGGGAAGCAGTAATCCAATTACAATGAAAAGGAAAGGTATAACGCCTGTAATTGCAGTTGTTCTACTGCTCCTCATTACAGTTGGAGCAGTTGCTTCAGCATATGGCCTCTACCAGAGCATCATCAGTGATCAAAGTCAGATAGATCAGCTGAATGCTCAGCAGAGAGCTTCTCAAACCGACTTTGCGTACAGCTCAGTTGTCGAAAACAGTACTTCCGGATCCACTCAGATCTACCTTCAGAACACCGGTAGCAGAGCTGTGAATCTATCAAGTGAGGTTGAGCTTCTTCTATCGCCTGACGGCGAGCAGGGCTATGTCTCACATCTAGTGATAGAGAACCAGTATTCAGAGTGGGATGCAGGAGATAATAACTGCTTCGAGTCAGGAGCAGGACTTCTGGAGACAGGAAACACGTACAGCTGTGATACAGGAGCTTCGTTCCCTAACGCAACACAGGAACTTGGAATACAGGTCAACTACAGAAACGCAGACAACGTTGATTGGACTTACAGATGCAGGCCTGAAACTTCAGGAACTTCAACCTGTTAATCCAATTCTTTTTCTTTTTTCCCGACACTTTATATTCAATTTAACTGATATAATAGAGTATGAAAGGGCAGGCTCAAGCAGTTACCGCCGTGCTTATAACTAGTGTGATTGTAGGTGCTATTGCAACTTCTTACACCTGGGGCGTGCCTTTACTTGAAAAACAGCAGGGTCAGGCAGAGCTGGAAAGAACACAGCAGAACGTCCTCAATCTTTACGATAGAATTGTAGAGGTCAGCGAAAGCGGTGAAGGTACAACAGCAAGAGTTGATTTAACAGACGGTATCTCGGCCTCAAACATAAACGTTCGTGTAAACGAACAGCAGAATTATATCGATGTAGTTAAGAGAGGTTCGTCACAGAACCCGCCTTACCCGTTCGATACCTGGACTCTGGTCAGAGGTAATTCGATGCAGAATCTTTCAACAGGAAGCGGGGCCTACGCAAGAAGTGGAGAAGATCTGCCCGGCGCTGTTACTGTGAGACCTTCAGGAAGTCCTGACAGCTCCACAGTAATCTACCGGATCGAGTTCCGGAATATTCTATCCGAAACTCCATCTGGAACACGGCTTTCAAGAATAAATCTAACGGCTGAAGGTCAGACCCGGAGTACAGGTGAAACCACCTTATTTGTCTCGAATCAGGGAGTGAACTGGGAGCGAGGAAACGACGCAGTAACTCTTCCAAGCGAGGAGAGGGTTCCCCGGCAAAACACTGAGATAACTGTAGGTTTCCGGTGATAAATCTTGAAAGGACAGTACCTAGCGGTTGAAAGCGTTATAACAGTAGGAATGGGTATCACACTTGCCTTCGGGACAATCGCAGTTTTCGATACTTACCAGGAAACTGTCGAGGAAACAACAGTGGAAAAACAGGTTGAAGAAACTCATTACAGGGTTAAAACAGCCTTCTACAACCTTCGGGGTGCAAACTCGGGAACTGTTGATATTGATCTACCTGAAGAACTGGGCGGAACCAGCTACAGCCTGGCAGCAGACGATCAAATTGTTATATCTACTCCAGAAGAGCAGTACACATCCTCTCTAGGAAATCTTGATGAGTACAGCATTCAGGGCTCAGTTCAGGGAGGAACGGTAACATTATACAAAAGCGGAGATCAATATACACTGAGGTCGAACTAAAATGTCATTCAACTTCCTTAGCCTGAGCGAGAAACTGAGAAGAGTTAAGCATCCTGAGCTCTACGAAGACGAAGAAGAGGAAGAGGTGGAGAAAAATCCTGAGGGAGTGGAAGTGCCTTCTCCAGGAAAGTTCAGCGCCACAATGGTGAAAGAGGATGAGGAAGAAGATCAGGGCCTGGCAGACACCGATATCGTATACCCTCTAGTCCCAGCAGATCCTGATGAAGGCGAACTAGTGTATGCCTGGGCTCACATCACATGGAGCGACCGGCAGGGAGAGCTAATCTACCAGGTTATAGAACCTGAGATGGATCCAAGTACGGAGAGAGCTCTTGACAAAATCAAAATGATACTTGAAAGAAGCTTCGATGTGAACTTCACAGATCTTGAGACAGAGGAAGCAGAGGAATATCTGCAGGATAAAATCGATCACATAACAGACAAGTACAACATCTCTCTTACAGACGAGCAGAGAAAAGTAATAAGATACTACGCAAAAAGAGATTTCGCAGGTCTCGGCAGGCTTCAGCCGCTGATGAACGATAAAGAGGTTGAGGACATCTCATGCGATGGAGCCGGTATACCGGTTTACGCCTACCACAGAAACCCCAAGTTCGGATCGCTGAAAACCACTATTGAATGGGATGAAACTGAAGAGCTCGACAGCTTTGTTATGAAGCTGGCGCAGAGATGCGGAAGATCCATATCTGTCTCATCACCTCTTCTCGACGGTTCTCTTCCTGATGGTTCAAGAGTTCAGGCAACCCTGGCAACCGATATTGCGAGAAAGGGTTCCAACTTCACTATCAGAAGATTCACAGAAGATCCTCTAACCCCGATCCACATGATGGATTTCGAGACAGAGAATGCGCAGATAATGAGCTACCTGTGGACTATAATCGAGCACGAGAAATCAGTACTGGTATGTGGAACAACAGGAGCAGGTAAGACGTCACAGTTGAATGCTCTATCGCTTTTTATCCGGCCGGACAAGAAAATTGTTTCTATTGAAGACACTCCGGAGCTTCGTCTACCCCACGACCACTGGGTGCCGGAGGTCGCACGTTCAGGTTTCGGATCAAGCGTTGAAGAGGGAGGAGAAGTTTCAATGGACGACTTGTTGAAAGAGTCTCTAAGACAGAGACCGGAGTACATCATCGTCGGAGAGGTCAGAGGAGAGGAGGCTTACATCCTGTTCCAGCAGATGGCAACAGGCCACACAGGTCTCAGTACGATCCACGCCGACTCGCTTGACATGCTTATGGACAGACTGACAACCAACCCGATCAATCTTTCACCCTCGCTTATCGAGACTCTTGATGCTATTATGCTGATCAAGAGGATCAGAAGAGGCGACAAATATATCAGAAGGATTACAGGACTGTACGAAGTTGAAGGATACAACAAGAGAAGCGGTATCGACGCGAACAAGGTATTCGGCTGGGACTCACACACAGACACATATAATGTTGAGAATAACTCGATGCTTCTGAAGGAGATCGTGGAGGAGACCGGCGGCGATGAAGAGGAAATAAAGGATGAGCTCAGAAAGAGACAGCACGTTCTCAACTACATGCAGGATGAGCAGATCAAGCACTACAGAGATGTAGGAGATGTGATATCAAGATACTACTCAGATCCTCAGTCAGTACTGGAAAACGTTGACAAAAGCCTTAACTCCACTGAAAACGAAGTCGATATAAAGAGTTAAGATGCTAGAAAAATACGCAAACTTCTGCTACGACCAGCTCGGGCCTTACGCCCTGGAAATGGTTGAGTACTTCGAGGATTTAAGGCCACAGCTTTCCAAAGCTGATATACCGGCCTCTCTACCGGAGTATATCAGTATGATGATATTTACCACCGGCGCGGTTTTTATCAGCAGTCTGTTTCTCTTGGGGACAATACTTTCAATTACAATGGGTGCTTCCGGGTTCATTCTTGCTATAACACTCTCCCTGATTCTGCCGGTTGGAGCTCTTATACTGCTGTATATCTATCCCTCCATACTGATCAAGCAGAGGGCTTCGAAGATCAGAGACACACTACCGTTTGCAACCATGTACATGTCAACACTTGCCGGGACAGGAACTTCCATCTCGGAGCTGTTCAAAAACATGGGAGAGGTAGAGGAGTACGGCGAGGTTTCGAAAGAGGCAGCAAAGATCAGTCAGGATATTGAAACGTTTGGAATGGATATAAGCGAGGCGCTTCAGAGAGCAGCAGAAAGAACACCTAGCGATGACTTCAAGGATCTGATGTGGGGTATGAACCACGCGCTTACATCCGGAGGATCGCTTCAGGCCTTTTTACACGAAAGATCGGAGACTTTGATGAAAGACTATCAGAGAAGGATCGAATCTTTCTCGGAACAGCTTTCACTTCTTGTTGAAATGTATATTACTGTTGTTATTGTCGGTTCAATCGTTTTCACATCAATGAGCGCAGTTATGGGTAGTTTTATCTCCGGCAACATACTTGTGCTTGTTCAGATAGTGGCAATATTTATCGGTCTTCCATTGGTTTCAGGAATGTTTATCCTGCTTGTGAGAGGGATCGCTCCAGGAGGTATAAGGTGATGAAAAATGTTTGAGTTCTTCACCGATGAAAAGCTGAAGGCAGGTAGAACCAAGGCCGAAAAACTGATAATCGGCTCGGCAGTTCTGGGCGGTTTGCTGGTTATCGCAGGTATAGGAATTTACCTGACAGAAGCCCGGCAGACAGGAGGATCGCTGGTAATACTTGGACTAATTGTCGGAGTTTTACCTTACGGAATGGTCTCGTTCTTCAAAAACCGTGCTGTCAGAGAGGTAGAAGACCAGTTCCCCTCGTTCCTCAAGGATCTGGCGGAATCGAAAAGAGGAGGTATGACCTTAATTCAGGCGTTTGAGTCCGCTAAGGAAACAGATTATGGAAGACTGAACTCGGAAACCGAAAAAATACACAACGAGCTGACATGGGGAATACCTTTCCCACAGGTTATGGAAAGATTCTCAAAGAGAATGGGGGACTCTGCAGTCATACAGGAATCCATCTCAATCCTGCTTCAGAGCTTTAGAAGCGGTGGAAACATTACCAAGACTATAGAGTCGATCGCTGAAGACTCCGCCAACCTGAAAGAAGTTATACAGAAGAAAAATGCGCAGACCAAACAGCAGATTTTGATAATGTATGTTATCTACTTCCTGTTCGTCGGCATCACCATAGGAGTCTATCTGATGCTTGGGCAGATGCTTGGACTTGGAGAGCCAGGAGAAGGCGCAGTCCAGAACATTGACGAGGTTCTGGGGAACGAAGGAGGAGGTGTTGAAAACTTCTGTAACGGTCAGATAATCTACGCACAACCTCTCTGTACAATATCCGAGATCTTTGGATTTGTACCTGACCAGGCTATTGCAGAGGGACTGGGAAGTGAATGGTCGGAGGAGTACAAGTACGGACAGATGGCTTACTATAAGGGGCTGTTATTCGCTATGCTTATGATACAGGGTATGTGTACAGGAGCAGTTGCTGGACAGATCGGAGAAGGTAGTCCGTCAGCAGGTATTAAACACGCTCTGGTAATGCTTCCTATAGCCTTCGTTGTTTTCATGTATATGGTGGGAACGGCAGGTGTTTAGCGTGAGTTATCCTAAACTGAAGAAATCATCAGGCCAGCTGAACCTCGAGTTTGTAGCTGCAGCAGGACTGTTTCTAGTGGCGATACTCGGCCTGATCGCTTCCAACCAGCTCCTGCCTGGATACAGCAACAGCATGGATCGGATGAACCTCAACCTGGAGGCGAAGACATTAACCGACCAGCTAATAACAGAACCTGGAAGACACAGTTACGGTTCCGGAGGTATCATTTGGGAGCGAAACGACTCCACTCTGGAGAACCTGGAAGCTGTAGGACTGGCCTCCGGCCACCACCGACTGGAGCGATCAAAGCTTGAAAGGCTTCAAACGGTTACAACCGGAGGTTCGACAGGTCTGAACTACACCCGGTTTCGTGATATAACAGGTGTAGACAATCAGTATCGCTTCAAGTTTGTCTGGGTTCCAACAGTTCAGACCAACCACTCATTTGTGAAGAACCAGCCTCCCTCAAACCCGAGTATACAGACTCCTGAAACAACTGAGTACGATCTGGCCGACAATGAAGTACATTACGGCTCGGTAAACCTGGGAGGGTCAACCTACAATATACTTGTGACAGCTCACGACGACGTCTACGACTCGGTTTACGTAACTCAGGGAAGCTGGGACTTCAGCAGTTCAAACCCGGAAGAACCCTACAATATTGGAGACAGAATACTTGAAAATAATTTCATCGTAGAAAGATTCCAGAACAGGGAGAATACTCCTGGAGAGTTCGTTGTCTGGAGAAGAAATATTACGGAGTTCGGGCCAACACCTAACACAAATACAGAGGTCATCACGATGGATAGACTTGCCGTTCTTGAAGGCGAACCTGTAAGAATTGAGGTGTCTGCATGGTAAAGAGGAAGGGAGCAGGATACATGATCGAGGTAATGACTGCTCTGCTCGTAATGTTCGGTTTCATTCTTGGAAACACTCCCTCCGATCCAGCAACTGATTGGAGCGAGTTCCAGAAAGAAGTTATTGCCCAGGACACCGCTTACGTACTCGAGAAAACCGGAGATATGGAAAACTTTGTCAGAGGTGGTGAAACAGGCTCCATTATCACAGCAGGAGAAGCTCTCAGCAGAGACAGAGTAACTCTGTCAGGAACTGTTGAAAGTGTTCCGATAGCAACCGAAACAGTTGGTTTCCATATCAGGGAAGTAGATAGACTCAACGATACCGTGGAACATGCAGAGAACCTGGGTGACACATGTCACCAGAACGACGACCTGAGAGAGCTGGAGGACAGCGACACTGAAATCCTTAGATCAGAAAACCCTAGAGCCGGAGCCCACGTATACGTAACAGACAGCGACCCGAGTATATCAGGCGGGACGAACGGTGAAGTGGACTACGACACAGTATGGGTTGACAACGGCACCCGATGCCAGTTCTCCTCAGCCGAAGGCCCTTACTACCGGGACGAATTCCTGTACTGGGGAGACGGGCCGGGCGGTGATTACTGGGATTTCAACCAGATATACTACAGCAGTTCAAGCGAGGATGGCGATCTTGAGCTATACAACTCAACGCAGGTTGTCAGGCTGAAGAGGGTTCTGGAAGACAAGATGAACGGTATAGATACAAAGCTGGAGATCAGCTCTATGGCTGCCGACAGGGAAGACCTGGAGTCCTACGACATACTTGTTTTCAGAGAAGAGCCTACACTGGATAACGGGGTCCTAGACGATCAGCCGGAGAAGATCAAGAACTTCATGTCTGACGGCTCTGTTCTTATGATGATGAACCTGGAGAGAGAAAACTTTTTCGACGCATCCGGAGATCTCAGAGACAACTTCCTGACCGATACAGGTCTGAAATGGGTCGACCTCCCTTACCGAAGGAGCTACAGATCAGGTACCTCTATAGGCGGATCTTTCACCGAGGAATCGGAATCAGGGACTGTAGAAACCTTCTTCAAAGGAGTAAACGGCGATCTAGGAGATCTCAATCTCACACCTTCAGGCAACATCAGCTCGTCGAACAGTCAGAAGTTCAAGCGCTCCGAGCCTCTTCTATCGACTGACAGAGGAACCTATGATCTAACGGCCTGGAACGTAACTAACTACAGTATGGAAGAGTTAGCTCCCCAGAATATTGACGGCGTGCCTAACACGGACTGTGTTCAGGAGGGAACGGTTGACGGAAACCTGACAAGAGGAACGTTTAGCTTCCAGAACTACTCGAACAGCGAACAAGAGCACTACACAGGTATAAGCACAAAACTTGGGGAAGACGACCAGTTCTGCCGGGAAAACAGTATCCGGGCCTTCAGCATTGACAGGGATAAAGACGGAGACTTCGAAAGTGATAGCGAAGGGCCGTTCCTGAACGGCGAATCATTCGTTTTCATGGGTAAAAGATACACCACATACTTCCCGGGCGAGGAAGCTATTGACAACGGTACAGCCGTAGAGTTAATCTACACAGGAGACAGCAGTATAGAAACTGTTAACTACAGAACCAGCTTCAGGGATTTCCCAGGAGATAAGCTTGCAAGGATCGGATACAAAGAAAACTACAATACTGAGGAAAAGAAAATGATATCCTCTGTAATTCACTGGCTTTCCGAGGACAGTGCAGAATTCGGGATACAGGAAGAAACAGGTATCTCCACGGAAAACGTAGGCGGTGTGAAGGAAAACACATTTATGCCGTACAGAGTATCACTGAGGTGGAGATGATGAAAGGACAGTTCATGCTTATTGCCTCGATCCTGATGGGTTTCATAGTTATCTCAACAGCATCAACCATCTCCGAAGTCCAGGAGAGAAGCTACGGAAGCGATGACACAGGAAAAGTGGTTGAAATGGTTAAAGATTCAGCCGAAAAGGTGGATCACAGCGACGAAAGAGAAGTGGAGAACTTCAAACTTCTTATATCCAGCGTATCAGGGTACGAGACGGAAACCGTTCACTGGGACTCAGAAGGATGCTTCAACGTAACGCTCAGCTCCTCAGACAAGCAGATGAGACTGAACTGTATAGGTTAATCCTGAAACTTTTCTATAAACTCGACTTCATCCTCATCAAGACCAAGTTGGTTTGCAAACCTTTCCCTATCCGACTCCAGAAGCAGTGCTACGAAAGGCATCATAGACTTTGACTCGTTAAGCGAAATATGTAGTTTTTCACCTAGTTTCTTCGATATCTCTTCAAGCTTGTTTCTTGAAGCTCTGGAAGAACCCATCTGTCTGATCTTCGATGGATACTGGTACTTTGTCCAACCCTTGTATCTCTCCTCCTTGCTTAAGGCAACGCCGATAGTGGAGAACGCATAGACATACTTCAACAGTTTCCAGTTCATCCGCCTTCTGATCCTGCCATTGAATAGGTCTGCCTTTGAAATCCAGTCATAGGCTCGGGCGGTATCACCTGATCTAACATACTCTCTTGGAATATTCTCCCTGACCCACTGAAGAAAGGTATCAGGATCCTCATCCAGGTTATCGGTCGCGTCCCGCGATGTCTGCGCACTCTCAGTTTTGAATATCATCTTCAAGGCATCGAAAACCCCTTTCTCCGCATCCCGGATACCTACAGCATCAAGATCATCTTCCGTTAGTTTTTCCTTTCCGGACGCGACGGCCTGAAGATCGTTTATCGCAGACCGCATCTGTCCGTTTGCCTGTCTCGCAATCTTCTTCACCGCCTTCTCATCGTACTTAATACCCTCCTCATCCAGAATATGTTTCAGATGAGCGTTAATCGAGTTAGTATGAACTTTTCCAATCTCAATGACCTTTGCTTTATTCCTCAAAGATCTTATCTTTGAATCATAAGCATCGTTAGCGGTCATAACCAATGGAAACTTTGTACCGTCAAGTATCCGACCAAGCTCTTTTGTACCTCCTCTATCAGTCGAACTCATTCCATCCACCTCATCAACCAGGATAAGTTTCTTGCCTCCGAAAAACGATTTCTGCTGGGTTGCCTGCTTCAACTCAGTTTTTAACTTGCTTTTAGTTCTGACATCAGAAGCATTGGTCTCAACCATTTCATAACCCAGATCATTCGCCAAGGCCTCCACCAGAGAAGTTTTACCGGTTCCAGGCGGGCCGTGAAGCAGAACCGGTTTATCACCAGTCTCCCAGTTCTCCGCCCACTGCTTTAACTCTTCTTTCTCACTGCTTGCACCCCTGTAATCCGACAGGGAATCCGGCCTGTATTTCTTTACCCACATCAAACTTCACAAAGTTTGATCATGTGGAACCATGCAGAGCATGGCTCTCAAAAATATCTTTGTCGGTTTTCATTTTTCTTCTAGATCTGCTATTTTAGCCAGAAGGGCTTCTATCTGGATATCCGAGGTTCCTCCTTCTGCAATCCGGAACTCGAACTCTCCCAGATGCTCGATAATTTCAAGCTTTGCCCGGTCAGAGACCTCCAGATCCATGACCTCTCTATGAATTGCGTTGATCACATCCTGGCCGTCAAGCCCTCTTTCAATCATTATATCCGCAAGCTGTTCCCGAGCATCAATAAAGTCGCCTTTCAGCGCTTTTTCAAGGATTTCACCTGTTTCATCAGGTTTAAGTGAAGCGGAAGCGCCGTAGATATCTTCCTCCTCTATCTTGTCTTCTGTCATTGACGCTGTCTGGAGAACATTTGTCACCCTTCTCAAGTCTCCGCTTGAAACCCTTAGAACTGCGTCAATAGCTTCACGGGAGATCTTGAAGCCTTCATTTTCGGCTATTCTTGTAATATATTCCTCGACATCTTCATCATCAAGTCTGTTGAACCTGAAAACTGCGCATCGGGACTGGATTGGATCGATTATCTTTGACGAGTAGTTGCATGAAAGTATAAACCGGCAGTTATCCGAAAACTGTTCCATCGTCCTTCTCAAGGCCTGCTGTGCGTCCTGTGTAAGCGCGTCAGCTTCATCCAGAAAGATTATCTTGTAGTCGGCGTTAACCGGCTTTGTCCTGGCGAAATCTTTTATCCTGTCTCTGACAACATCGATACCTCTCTCATCCGAGGCGTTGGTCTCCATAAAGTTCTGTCTCCATGAATCTCCGTAAAGATCCTGAGCCAGCGCCATTGCACATGTGGTTTTCCCGGTTCCTGCAGGCCCTGCAAACATCAGGTGAGGGATTGAGTCTTCCTCCACGAAAGAACTTAATCTGTCAACTATTTTCTCCTGACCGACAACCTCACTCAAGGTATCAGGCCGGTATTTTTCTGTCCAGACATCGATTTCCGCCATTATTTTATCACATCAATTACTGGCTCTGTCAATCTTTTATGCTTTCACCGGTAAAACTTATACAGGATGATTGTAGCTTTAACGGGGACACCTGGAACAGGTAAAACAAGTGTAGCGGAGGAAATGGAAGGTTTTGAGACACTGGATCTGACCGAGTTCGTGAAAAAACATGGTCTGGGGGAAAACGGTGAAAGCGAGTTCGAAGTGAATATCACCGATATGAGGGAGAAACTGGAAGAAGAGATAGATCAAGACAAAGATATAGTTATTGAAGGCCACCTTGCACACCATTTCCCGGCGGATTACTGCGTGGTTCTAAGATGTGCTCCTGAAGAACTTGAGAAAAGACTTCGGAAAAGAGATTACTCGGATGAGAAAATAAATGAGAACATCGAGTCCGAAATGCTTGATATAATCCTTACTGAAGCTGTTGCAGTACGGGAAAATGTGATCGAGATAGATACTACTGATCGGGAACTAGTTGAGACAACTCAGCGGATAAAGGAAAAGTTAAGAAATGATGAAACAGGGTACGGCAAGATCGACTGGACAGACCGTCTCTAGCTATTTTCCTGAATCCAGTTTTTCAGTTCGTCCTTCTTTTTCACTCCTGAAGTTCTGGCTACTTCCTCATCTCCTTTCATAATAACCATTGTAGGAAGCGCTCTTACACCCATCGAGGTACCGAGCTGCTGGTGTTCCTCCATATCAACTTTTCCAAAGTTAACATCTCCGAGCTCTTCCGAAACCTCTTCAAATATCGGAGCCAGTTTCTTACACGGCTGACACCAGTCGGCCCAGAAATCTATTACCCAGGTTTCATCCGAGTTCTGGATTTCCTCCAGTCTATCAGAATCAATATCAGTTGGCATACCACTGAATTTGAAATGAATTCTTAAGAAGAAAACGGTAGGAGTTAAACTTACCATCGAGAAAGTTTAGATTATGAAGATTTTCATAACAGGAGGAACCGGGTTCGTCGGATCACATCTGGCCCGAAAACTTACAGAAGACCACAAAGTAACTGTAGGAGGGCTCAACCCGCAAGAATCCGTTCTTGAACTACCTGAAGAAGTTGATCGGGAGAGAATGGATGTAACGGATAGAGAATCCATGGATTTCTCAGGTTATGACTGTGTTATCCATCTCGTGGCTCTTTCTCCTCTGAAAAAGCCTCCTGTACCGTACCAGAAAATCCATGTGGACGGCACTAAAAATATCGTAGACCAATGTATGGAAGATAATGTGGACAAATTCTTCCACATGAGCGCTCTTGGCGCCGACAAGAATGGGAAAACAGAGTATCTGAGAACCAAGGGTGAAGCCGAGAAGTATGTCGAAGACTCAGAGCTCGAATGGCGAGTTATGAATCCGTCCACAATGTTTGGTGAGGGCGGGCAGTTTCTGGAATTTCTTTCAAGCCTGACAACCCCCTATCTAACCGTTCTACCTGGAAAGAATACTCTCTTCCAGCCGATCCATGTAGAAGAAACTGTAGAGCTGATTGAAGAATCATTGAAAGACAAGTATAATGGAGAAAAGTTCGAGGTAGGAGGGCCTGAAAAAATAAGTCTTGAACAGATTGCGAAGAAGATTGAGAAAAGCAAGGGAAGGAATCTGAAAGTTCTAGGGGTTCCTATGCCACTATTTCGGCCCGCAATGATCATTTCCGATAAAGTTCCGTTCTCGCCTTTCGGGATCGACCAGTACTACTCTTTGAAGACAGATAATGTAACAGAGAAAAACAGTGTAGAAGAACTTGGGATTGAGACAAACAAAATGAAAACCCTTGATGAACATCTAGGTCTTGAAGGGAATAGATAGAAATGATTGATCTGATACTTGGAATTGCTATTCTACTGCTTGTAGCAGGTTTTATAGGAAGTTTCGTACCTCTAGTGCCGGGAGCTTTAGTATCGATCGCAGGAGTAACCCTCTACTGGTGGAGCACAGGTTTCACACAGCCGAATTTGCTTGTTGTAGTTCTACTTTATCTCACCGCTCTGACAGCGTTTGTTTTCGATCTTTTCGCTGGAGCTATAGGTTCAAAAGCTGGAGGAGCCTCGAACAAAACTGTTCAGATGGCCGCAGTTGCAGGTCTGATTTTCTTCTTTTTAGCCGGCCCGATCGGAACAATTGCAGGGGTTGCAGTAGTAGTTCTTGCAAGAGAATACCTTTTAACCGGAAGTAAGGATAAAAGCCTGAAAGCAGCGTTTTACACAGCGATTTCGGTACTGGGTTCGGCGATCATCCAGGGGTTCTTAACCGGATTGACACTGATTATATTCCTCCTGGCATTAGTTATCTGAAACCAAGGATTCCGGGAAACCTACGACTTTCGTCTCGTACTCTCCTCCCTCCCCTGCCGGGTTAAAACCGTATTCCTGTGAAAGCTCGATCAGTTCCTCGACAGATTTCTGGTTCAGAACCTTGCCCTCCCAAGAGCTATCCAGTCCTCTGGCAGCGGTATCTGTTATCTCAACCTTGAAGCCCTCCCTGATCAACCATTTCATATAATTCTCCTGGTTCTCCTGCCAAAGCGGCGAGAAAACCTTCAACCCTAGCTCTTCAGCTATTTTCTCCACTCTATCACGCTGATATGTCGAAGCTAACGCCCCTGCCACAACACCTTCTACATTGTAGTTTTCAACCGCTCGTCTCAACCCTTCCTCCAGATCTTCAAGCTCTCTTTCTTTTTGTCCCTCTGTCTCCTGAACGATAAGAGATATACCCAGCTTTTCTGACTGCCATTCCAGATCCTTTCTCTCCTTTTTCGAGTCAAACATGTAGCTGTCCTTGTTCTCACTTCTCAGTGTAAGTAGACAGCTGATCTTGTTGTTTCTTCTTTTCATCCTGTAAAGCGCTGCATTGGAGTCTTTGCCCCCGGAGGTCAAAGCAACCAGCCTATTGTTAGGCCTATTCTCAGAACCCCGTAGCGAGTTCAAATACTCCTGTTTATGGTCAAAACCGTTGTTTTTCGCAAGACGGGAGATCGCCTTGTCAAAATTGCTTCCATACTGGGCCGCTGTCTTACCTCTCCAGGCAACTTTCTCCGGAACCCCTAGTTTTTCAGCAGCTTTTCTCAAAACAAATTTTCTGTACTCATCTTTAACCTTGTACTGTTCCGGGATTGTCAGTGCGTGTTCAATTAAGTCTTCATCAAGAAATGGAACTCTGAGTTCACAGCCATTCCTGAAACTGATGACATTATCTCTGTAAAGATCTCTTTCGAAAATACCTCTCAACCCGGATAGACACTCCTTGTTGAGATAACCCTGCTGTCTGTGGTAGCCGGCGTAAAGCTGTTCGGAGCCAAGACCGGACATAACAACTTTCTCACTGGCCTGCTGAAGCGAAAGATGGAAAGGTAATGCAACCCCGTTCTTCACAACCGAGGTTGAAGAGATCCAATCAGTAATATTTTCCAGGCTTTGCTCAACTTGCTCCAGATCTGATTCATGAACCTCAAGCTCAATCTCCATATTTTCTGCGACTTCTTCCGCCCATTCAACATCCCGGGGAGCGTTAACATTCCCATGCTGGATCCCGGCAGTATAAGCTGTGAAATCAACTTCAAGCTCTTGTAGGGCTGCGGCAACCATTGTCGAATCTACCCCGCCGGAGAAAAGTAAAGCAATATCTCTGTCTTCAGGAACCCTCTTCCTTACCGAATCCAGGAAAAGCTCCTTGATCTCTCCCGCTCTTTCATCTATAGTTTTATCCTCCTCGACATCTATTTCGAAGAAATCCCTGTTTTCAAAGCTAACCTCCTCTGTCTCGATATCATACTTCAAAACCTGTCGTGGATGAAGCTCCCGGCACTCTAAACCTTCTTTTTCTAACGCCTGCTTCTCCGAGCAGAAAACGAAAGGCTCTTCCGAATACCAGATCGGGTTAACTCCCAGCTTGTCTCTCGCAATTATAATTTCATTATCTCTCAGATACGCGAAGGCGTAGATACCGTCAAGCTCCTCTAGAGCGTCTAAGCCTTTTTCATCCAGTATCTTCAGCAGGAGCTCTGCATCATTTTCAGCCTCGAAACCATATTTATTACATAGTTCTTTCCAGTTGTAGATCTCGCAGTTAGCTGAAATCAAGCCTTCCTCCTCAATTGGCTGTTCCACTTTCCCGATAATAGAGTGAAGGATATGTCCAAGAGAAAAGCCTTCCACCTCATCTATTTTACTGCTTCCGCCTCTATGACCTGTTCTCTCCAGTAGTCTCTCCACAGTTTCTTTATCCAGGGCTCCTGCTATACTGCACACTGCTATCTTCCCTCCTGTAAGAGAGCTTCAGCGCTTTTAACCCATCGTCCAAAAAGTTCCTGCAATGCAACCGCTTCCTCCGCCGTATCTATATTATGGGAATCATACTGAATGTAATCCGAGTCGATAGAGTCAGTTGTAGCTATCCACTTTCCATTATTGCCTAAATGAATGCTTGTAACGAACATTCCATCTTTTCCAAACCGGTATGGCTCCTTCTGGAGAAAGCTGTAATCTTCAAGGATTTTCTCACCCAAACTGTTCATCGAATCTCTATACTCCTCATCCAGCTGTAAGGTCTCCCGAGCAAAATCTCCATCAAGATAAACTGAGAAATCATCCTGACCTCTATAATCCGGCTGCCATTTCGGTTCCATAATCCGTCACTGATGTACTTCAATCAAAAGGTAAACATTTTATCGGTTGGTACGAATAATTCAATAGGTGAACGAAAAATGTTTGATAGACTTCAGAAAGCGGTAGATGAGAAAGGAGAGGTAATGATCAGAACGGACTCGGGTGAAGACCACGAGCTGCACAAGCACAACACGGAGTTTCTGAGCTCGGGATTGATCAAAGTGGATGCGGACGACCGGATACACTGGCTGAACCCGGAGAAGGTTGAAAGATACTGGATCCACGAGGACTTCTAATTTAACCTTTTACTTC
>JBLGBS010000013.1:0-24535 GCA_047617985.1 Candidatus Nanohaloarchaea archaeon
CATGGGGGCTTATTCCATTTATTCGCTAACATGATAACTTTCTACTTTTTCGGAAGCCCTCTAGAGAAAATAGTTGGAGGTAAAGAACTCCTGAAATTCTATATTGGCTCAGGTATAATAGCAAGCCTTGGTTTTGTAGCTGTAAGGAACATTCTAATGGTTCTCCACGGAACAGCGCTCCAGTGTATTATACCTGGTTCATGTGGAACACTCAGTGTTTTAGGACCTGCAGTAGGAGCATCGGGAGCAGTTATAGCAGTTTTCGCAGCAGTATCAATGATCTATCCTGACGCCGAAGTACTCCTCTACTTTGTATTCCCAATGAAGATAAAGACAGCTCTATATGCCTTTGCAGGAATGGAAACTATTCTAATCGCTATAAAAATCCTAGGATACCAGATACCTGTTTTCGGAGCCTTTGCCTCCTCCGCACACCTCGCTGGACTGATTGTCGGCGTTTGGTACGGTAAGAAGCTTAGAGATCGGATCGGTACCCGGAGCACAGTCCTCGAACTGATGTAATCCCAAGATTTTTAAATCCGCGGTTTTAACCAATTCAGGATGGACAAGTTTTCAGAAGACTACGATCCTAGAGTAGATCCTTCCGAGAGGTGGGGCGAAATCGACACAACACCAGAAAATTACTCAGAGTTTGATACATCACCAACCGCTCTTGATGACAAACTGTATATTATGGGAAGTCTGTTCACCACAAGACCTGAACATGTGAAGACCGGTCTAGGGAGGGAAATCGGACCTGAAGGCGAAAGATATGACACAGGAATAGCTGATATACTTGTGGATGAAAGAATTTGGGAAGAAAACGATAAGCCGGAAGCAGCAAAAGCTGAAAACGGTTGGTATGCGGTAAGCGTTGAAAGCAAAAATAATGAAGAAGTTGCTTATGACGGTTTTATGAGACCTGTAGAAAATCTTGGCTGGAATGTTGTAATAGCGGTAATGGAAGGTTCCGATCCGGAAATTTCTACAGCGGAACCAAGCATCAACACTCCAAGCATTGAAGAAGAGTCAAGAAAACCTCAGCCAGGAGAATCATTCAGCGGACACTTCATGCCGTATGAATATGCAACTTAAGGAGTAACCCTTTCAACTTCGTAGTATGTGACCTGTCTCTCTGAGTCAACTACCGCCCAGAGCATCTTCGCTCTAATATTATGAGCTAATCGAACAGCCCGGGACATATTCTGATAGCTCTGGGTATGATCCTCAGGGACAGCATGGACAATCCATTTGGTGTGCTCTCTTTCTTCCTTCGGCCCTTCTTTATACGGATTGACTCCTCGGGGATAGACACGGAAATGAGTACCGAACTTGAAACCAGTCTTGACAATATACCCTCGTTCCCTTAGATCAGAGTAAGCAGCGTATTTTTGATCGAACTCGTCGTCTTTTTCCGAAAACCTTTGGAAAAGCACCTCTCTATCAAGAACCTCATCTTCTTCAACTATCTCCAGTTCATCCCGATCAACTAGGTGCAGAGCCTCAACAAGCGAAAGCTCCAGAAATCCTTCCTCATCAATAAATTTACCATAGTAGAACTCACTGTGGATTTCCTCAGCTTCTTCATCATTCCAGACCTTGACTTTAGTATTCGAAATTTTACCTTCAGCTGTCATAACCAAAAATTCCGGAACAACTTTTAAATCGGTCAGAAATCTTCCAATCCGCTCTGACCTGCCTCCTTCAGAATTCTCTCGGCAGTACTCCAGGATCTCCTGGTCTCCGGAGGTAGTTCTCCTTTCTCCTCAACATACTTCTCAAGAAAGTTTATTGTTGGAGCGTCGTGAGGATATCCAGACTTGAAGTCATAACCATACTTTGAATGAAGCTCCTCCACATGGTTTTCCCTAGCGGATTTCGCAATAATAGATGCAGCGGAAACTATCGGATAAGTATCATCAGCTCCATGCTCCGCGACAAACTCCCGATCCCTAAACCTGGCAGGCAATTCCCTCTTCATCTTGTTGATGAAACGATCGCCGTTCGGTTCCGGAAGATCCACAAATATTTTATCAGCATCCGATCTCTCGATCACATCACAGAAGCCCTGGATCTCGATCTCGTTAAGAGTCATTACCTCCCTAAGCTCGTCAATTTCAGAAGCTTCAATTTCCTTAAGGAAAGCCTCACCTTTCTCTCTAAGCTCTTCAGCCAATCTTTCTCTCTTCCTATCGCTCAGCTTCTTCGAATCCTTGACGCCAAGATTCTCTACCTCGTCTAATTCTTCCTCTTCGACCATAAATCCGCCTACGAACATGCTTCCTATAACCGGGCCTCTCCCCGCCTCATCAATCCCTAGAACTTTAGTCATAGAACAGTTTTTCTACACAGACAGTTTTATGGATTGGCAGATAACTGGAGTTTAAAAGCTTCACCTAACCTAAATAGTTATACAGGCAAAGCGGGGTGGAGCAGCCAGGAGTGCTCGTCGAGGTTTTTCCGTTCAACGGATACCGCGAATGGCTCATAGGAAACACTCCTTAGTGACTTACCTTGAGACTCTGAGAAACCCGGAGGTCGAAGGTTCAAATCCTTCCCCCGCTATTAGCCTTTCTAACCAACTTTTTCGGCCTTTAATACATGTTTCGGATTATTTATACCTACTTCATTCTCAAACTTAGCCAACTGAGTTTTACCGTTCATTTGAATCCTTATCTTACCTTTTCCAATTTCATAAGCCCCAAAGCGGAAGCCTAAACTATCTAGAATCTCAATAAACTGATCCTGCATTGGAGAAGGACATATTTTCATCTCCAAGCGAGGATACAATACGCCATTATTATCAGTTAAAACCACACTTCCATCAGTGTCAAAATATCCTCTAAGAACCCTTTTTGCTAGATTTTCTTGAGAAAGAAAAACATTTGGGATCTCCGCCTTCTCCCATTTGGGCGATTTTTTCAAACCCACTTCTTCTACAAGAAATTCAAACAGTTCCTTTTGGAAGCATCTTATGTCATAACTATTCTCATTCTTCCTTTTACCGCAAGAAGGTTTTACACCGAAAAGGTCGCTAAACATATCTTCAATATAATCTTGATATCCGGTTTCTTCGCTCGAAAGAGTTATTTTAACGCAGTGCTGTATCGAGTAAGTACCATCTCCTCTATCACATTCATATTTTCCAATCATCCCATCGCCCAGAAGAATACCTACAAACTCGGCCAGCATCGGATCTTCTAGATCAGGATATTTCATAAAAGAACTAAATTCTCTTGAATTATATAAACTAGATTTACGGCTTTCCGCTAGTTCCGATAGACAAGATAACTCAATAACCTCTTTAAAATAATATAAACTCTCTAAATCCTAAATAGCTATTCAGAAGATCATTTTAAATTGTAAAACCTATTCTAACAGTTTATTCCAGTTAAAAGAGATCGTGTAAACATTCCGACGATCAAACCTGATGATCCGTTAGTTTAAATAAGGTTGATGATGGCTATAATATTATAGTCGGGGGACTACTGAAGGGGAGAAAATAACAGAACGGTAAGATAACAAATGAAGAAACTAGGAAATGTCCTGATTGAAGTGATGCAGGAACTCTCAAGCGTATCGACTAACGGTTCTGCTCAAGTGAAGATCAACAATCATCTGTGTGAACCAGAATTATTCGAGAAACTTTTCAACTATTTTTCGAAAGGAACTATTCTGGAGAGAATTGATCTTGATGTCGACCCGATGGACACGCAGCTTGAATGCGCATGCGGATACAACGAGACCGTGAATGATCCAAACCACAATGGCTACGATCGGTGTCCTTCCTGCGGAAGGTTCGCGGATATTAAGGATCACGAGTACAAACTTGTCGAGCCAAATGTGGAGAAGGCTGCACCGAGGAAAAGCATCCGGTTCTAGTCAAGTTTATAAATTCTGCCCGGCGATTAACTGTTATGGCTTCAGCACTTCAGAACCGATCAAGGATCAGTATGGCTGGAGCTATTTCTATCGCTATTATTATGTCGGCCATTTGATTACACAAAGGTCGACCTCACTTCAAATTTTCTGAATACTTCTCGAGGTTGATAACATGACAAACTACAACGACGACAAAACGGAACACCGCAGTTCAAAATCAGGAAAAAGTTATCGAAGTGATAGCTATCGCTGTCACTAAGTCTCAGGATCTGGATCTTGTAACAGAATCCAGGAAAGCTGAAAGCGGTAGGGACAGGATCACCGCAGTTACCACCTACGAAGAAGTCGAAGAGGCTTTCGACTACAGCTTCGACATGGACTCTATCTACGATGAAGAAGATATTGAGTATGGCGCCGTCAGAGTTTTCACAAGCGGAGAATCTGCCACAGTGCACTTCTTCCCTGATGAGGAACTGAAAGACCAGGAAACACTGTACGGTTTGATCGAGGACGATGCGGATCCAAGAGCAGAGTACTCGGAAACCCTGGAACCTCTGTATGAAGTCTTTGGAGGAGAAGAAAGAGTCGGTGAGCTGATCGGAAATCTGCTCGAATGAGTCATATAAATTTACTGCCAGAATAATCGGTTACCGGACATCCGGGCCGGTAGCTCAGTCTGGCAGAGCACTAGGCTCTTAACCTAGCCGTCGCGGGTTCAAATCCCGTCTGGCCCATCTAAATTTTTTCTCTTTCTAAAATTGATCAGCGAGAATTATTCCTCGTTATCCATGTAGACTGTCCTAATTGGGTAGGGTATATCGATTCCGGCTTTGTCGTATTTTTCTTTGACTATCTGTGTTACTTCGGATGCGGATTTCACCATGTTGGCTTTGGAGGGTCGTGTCCACCCTCTGAGTTTGATGTTGACCGATGATCCTCCGAGTTCGTCTACGAGCACCATTGGTTCCGGATCGGATTCGACTGTCTCTGCTTCTTCAAGTGTTTCTACAGCCAGTTCTTTGGCTTTCTCTATATCGTCGTCGTAGCTGATCCCTACGATTACATCGAATCTTCTGGCATCGTAGGCAGTATTGTTGATAACTGTGCCGTTGTAGAGCGTGGAGTTTGGTACGATTACCTGTCTACCATCATAGGTCTTGATCTCGGTCGCCCGGATCCTGATATCTCTGACTGTTCCCGCTTCTCCGCTGACTTCGATCTGATCGCCGATCTTGAACGGCCGGTTGATCATGATGAAGATACCTGAGATGAAGTTGGAGATCATATCCTTCAGCGCAAACGATAAGCCCAGACCGATGAGGCCGACTGCCGCCCCCAGTGAGGAGAGCGGGAATCCGAAAACGCCGAGAATAACAACGAAAGTAAGAGGATAGATAATGTAGGAAGTTAATTTTTTAGCTGTCTTAGTGGAATGCTCATCACCACTCCTCCGCTTTACAGCACGGTCAACCAAGACATTGCTTATCTGATCGGCCACAAATCCTCCTATTAGGATCAGGCTGGCTACAGCGACCATTAAGCCTGTTATTTCCATTCCGATAACTGTAACTGATACTCCTAGAAAGTCAATTAGCTGTGAGATCATCATTTAGCCACATTTAATGTAGGTCAGGCAGTTTTAATAAAAATCCGATTTCGAGAAAGATGCATGTACAGCCGATTCAAAGCACTTCAAAACTACAAAGAGGAAGATCTTGAGAAACTGCAGGACTCGACCACAGCAGTGGTAGGACTAGGAGCAGTAGGCTCAGTTATCGCGGACAATCTTGCCCGGCACGGAGTAAATCTTGTCGTGATCGACAGAGACTACCTGGAACCGAACGACTGCTACTCCTCCAGTATCTACACCCCGGAGCAGTGCAGGAATGCAGCTCCCAAGGCAAAGGCTGTGGAGGAGAACCTCTCCCAGCACACCTCGGTAAAGGCACTTGTTGAAAGCCTTAACCCGCAGAACATTGATCTTCTTGACGAAGCCGATCTCATTATGGACGGCACCGATAACCTTGAGACCCGATTCCTCATCAGCGAGTACTGTCGGCGGGAAGGGAAACCCTGGATCTACACCTCAGCCATCGGGGAGAAAGGTTACTCTATGTTTTTCCAGGACAAATGCTTCAACTGCGTCTTCAAAGATATACAGACCTGGAGCCTGGAAACATGTGAAACCGCTGGTATAATGCGGGAGGTATCAGCTATTTCGGCATCCCGATCGTCGATGAAAGCAGTCAAGTTCCTGACAGGGAAAGAAATGGAGGAAGAGCTTGAAACCGTGGAAGGAGAAAGCTTCAGCATTGAGGACAGCGACTGCCCGGTCTGCAGGAAAGAGGAATATCCGCACCTCAGTTCGGAGAGAACCACGACCTCTGTCTGCGGGGAAAACAAGTATCAGGTAGAGAAAGAGATAGCGGAACCTGCATTCGAAAAAATCAAAGAGCAGGCGGACAGCTTCACGGAAAACGAATATTTGATAAGAGCAGAGCTGAACGGAAGAAACGCCGTGTTTTTCAGGGACGGCCGAGCGATCATCGAGGCGAAAGACCGCGGTCACGCCGAGGCAATATACTCGGAGACTGTCGGAGTTTAAAAATATGGAAAAAGAACTGATCTACAATGGACCTTGACGAAGACTACATCGAATATGTCGGCCAGTCGTCTCTGGCACTGCTGGCGATCTCAGCAGCCTACTTCGTCAGTCTGGACAATCTTGTAACGCTTCTCGCACTTTTACCAGTAACCGTTCTCTACGGCTACACCACCTACATCTCAAGAGACGGCTTCAACACCGCTTCAATGCTGAGCTCGGTAACGATAATTTTCATACCTGTAAGCACATTTATGGGCTTCATAGCAGTCTTCATACCTGTAAGCAACACTTTAATCTCGCTTTTTGCCAGCGGAACCGGCTTCAAGAACTACAGCAACGCCACGCTGATGCCTATGGTTTTCACAGGTCTTATACTTGGAAGTGTAGCGTTTGGCGCAGCACAGACACAGCCGGATATCCGGCAGAATATCGTCAACAGCATGGCTGATGTATCCGAGAAGCAGACATCAGTTATAATGGAGCAGACAGACCTTGCCAACGTACAGGAAGAAGCCGGGACAGAAATTGTAACCCAGACGAGCGAAAACACTGTTCTCCTTACACGATCCTATGTTCTCAACGAGACCGATTTCAGCGAACAGCAGAACTCGGAACTTGACCAGGCCTTTACCGGAGCCAGAAACAAGATACCAGAAAGACTGGCGAACAGGACAGCCGAAAACGCTGAATCAGTCGACATGGCGGAGCAGGCAGGGAACGCAACCCGGAATCTAATAGATGCAAACCTCGGCGTAATCATCCTGATAGCATCACTATTCTTCTACGCCGTCAATCCTCTAATAAGCATCTTAACGGCAGTTTCAGCCCTTATCTTCGAGAAGATGGCAGACAATTTGTAGCCACTTAAAGATTGTATCCGCTCCTTCAATGTATGAGCGAAATAAAATTTGTAGACGAAAAAGACGCATCCGAAACACTGCCGGAAGACTTCGAACCCTACGTCAAGGAATGGTTCAACGACCAGTTCCCAGGCCTTAGCCAGCCACAGAAATACTCCTTCGATCTCATTCATAACAACGAGAACTCACTAATCTGTGCGCCAACCGGATCGGGAAAATGTGTGAAGCCAGAAACTACTTTACTTCTAAAGAAAGATGGCGAAGCTACACTTAGAAACGCAGAGGATGTCTGGAATGAGCGAAAGGAAAAAATAGCAGACATAGACCAAGATGGAGAACTCCACCAGACAGAATACTCATCCTTTTCTCTAAATGAAGACAGGAAGATAGAGAACAAGGAATCAAAAATCTTCAGAGAAAACTACGAGGGAAAAATGTACAGCTTCAAGACCTTGTATGGTCATGAAGTTGAAGTAACTCCAGAACATCCGCTTCTAGTAGAAACAAAGAATGGCATAGAATGGAGAAAAGCTAAAGAAATCCAAACAGGAGACAAAATAGGGTCGCCTAAGACTATTGATCTGCCAGAGAAAGAAGTAAGTTTAGAAGTTGAATCGGCTCTCGACAGCCTCGCCGAGGAGTTTGAAACCGTATTGACACACTCAGACTTTGAAGCCATCAAAGCTACGTTTGCGCAGGCAGAAAGCCTAGATGATCTCAACAAAGAGCAAATTGAGCGAGGCTTAACCGCTTCAGGGCTCTCCTACAGCGATGTAGGAAGACTTGCCAAGATAGGTACCACCACAGTCCACAATCTTCTTAATAAAAAAACCGGATACCGATCAAATCATTTTCTACAGGCAATAAAATTGCGTCTCAGAGAGATTAAAATGCCTGAAAACGGGGTAATTGTGAGATCAGGAAACAACGAAATAACTAGGTTCAAGTATCCTGAAAAGATTGATGAGGAAATTGCAAAGATAACTGCTTTTGTGACCGCAGAAGGACTGATAGGCGATTATGAAAAGAACTATAACCTAATGATTTCTCAGGAAAACAGAGACCAGCTCTTGAAGGACACGCTTGAAATTTTCCAGAGAAAATTTTCAGTCGAGTTCAAGAAGAAAAACCACAAGGACTATACCTTGGACAATTCAGCATTCTGTCTTTTCTTCTCAGAGCTTCTCGGAATAAAGCGGGGAAGAGGTCGTGGAGTTGATTTCCCTAACTGGATACTGAATACACGGAAGGAAGTTAAAGAAGAGTTCATCTCAACATTTCTCTCGTTGGAGGCCGAGGTAAGAAAAAACGAAATCAAATTACATCAAGCCAATGAAAGAAAAATAGAACAGTTAAACTATATCCTGCTTTCACTTGGTATCTACCCTGCGCTCTCAGAGACAGAAAAATCTGCAACAAACACCAAAAAACAGAAGAGGCGAACATACTATGGTCTGACTATCTCAGGAATACCAAATCTTCTTAGATGTCTAGAGAAGCTAGACATAACGCATCCTAACCTGGAAAAAATTCGTGAACATGTCAAAGGGGATAGATCAGGAAACCATCTAGGTAAATACAGATTCGACTACAGTGAGATACGGAAACTTTCTAGATACTTCGAAAACGATACCGGGTTCGATAAAGAACTTGGAAATATCTACGAGGTAGTGCGGAGAACTGGCTACATAACAGAACAATCTCTATCAAAGCTCGAACAGAAGCTCGAAAAACTGCCAGACAATGACCATACGAAAAATCTGAAAGAAAGAATAGAGTCTTTACAGGAACAGAATATTGTCTGGCTTGAGGTAAAAGAGAAAGAAGCTAGAGACTACAAGGGCGACATTATAGATCTCTCTGTTCCAGAATTCAGGAACTACATAGGAGGCAAGGGAGGTCTGTACCTCCATAACACCCTGTCCGCATTTATGTCAACCCTCAATGAGCTTTTCATGATGGGGGACAAAGGAGAACTGGAAGACGAGGTCTACGTTCTGTACGTTTCACCTCTGAGAGCGCTGGGAAACGACATCGAGAGAAACCTTGAAGAACCACTAAACGGTATCAAAGAGAAAGCGGAAGAAATGGGTTATGAGGTTCCGGAGGTCAGGAGCGCGGTGAGATCCGGGGATACAACTGACGCGGAGAAAGCCAAGATGAGGGATAAACCACCTCATATCATGATAACCACTCCTGAATCGCTGGGAATCCTTCTCTCCTCCCCAAAATTCCGGGAGAAAATGAGAAACATCAAATACACGATTGTGGACGAAATACACAGCCTTTCGGAGAACAAGAGAGGAGTACATCTTTCTATGTCGATGGAGAGACTGGAAGATCTGACGCACGAATCCCCCACAAGAATCGGTCTTTCCGCCACACAGGCTCCTATTGATGAGATCGCCAAGTATCTGGTAGGCTACAATGTGGAAGAGGAGACCTGGAATGATGAAACAGAGTACGAGGAGAAGATAACAGCTGCAGAAGAAGCAGATGAAGAAGACTACGAGACAAGAGGCTGTACAATTGTAGACGTCGCAGCATCAAAGGAAATCGATCTTGAAACAGTCTCTCCTGTAAGAGATCTGATTCATACACCTCCAGGCGAGATCAATGAAGCGATGTACGACCAGATGCACAACATGATCCAGGATCACGAATCGACAATCATATTCACCAATACTAGAAGTGCGACCGAGAGGGTTGTCAACAATCTGAAGGACAGGTTTCCGGATTTCTACGACGAGAATATCGGTGCGCACCACTCCTCTATGAGCCGAGAAAAAAGGCTGGAGGTAGAGGAGAACTTGAAGAAAGGAAATCTGAGAGTCGGGGTAACTTCTACATCGCTGGAGCTCGGGGTTGATATCGGTTCAGTTGATCTAGTTCTTCAGCTGGGATCGCCGAAAGGAGTTGCCAGGGGAATCCAGCGAATCGGAAGATCAGGACACCAGATCGGTGAGAAAGCCAAAGGAAAGATGATAGTTGTCGACAGGGACGATGCGATGGAGTGCTCTGTACTGACAAAGTGTGCCAAGGAAGACGACCTTGATAAGATACAGATACCAACAGAATGTCTCGACGTTCTCGCCCAGCACATGGTGGGGATGGCATGCGACCACAGATGGAATATTGAGCACGCATTCAACGTGATAAGGAGAAGCTACTGCTACAAGGATCTAAGCCGGGAGGACTTTGATCAGGTGATGAAATACCTCGGCGGAGAGTACGAACTGGAGGACCAGAACGTTTACCGGAAGATCTGGATAGACCGGGACGAGAGAAGATTCGGCAGAAGCGGGAAGATGACCCGCGTAATCTACATGACCAACATCGGAACCATTCCGGATGAAACCGGGTACGATGTGAAGACCCGGGGAGACGGGAGCTATGTTGGATCGCTTGACGAAGAGTTTCTGGATCGTCTGACGAAAGGGGATATCTTCACACTGGGTGGGTCAACCTATAAGTTCAGCTACGCCAAGGGAATGAAAGTGTTCGTTGATCCGAAGCCGAACGCTTCCCCAACTGTCCCCTCCTGGTACTCTGAGCGCCTTCCTCTCTCCTACGATCTCGGGGTGAAGATCGGCAGGTTCAGGGAGCAGGTCGCGAAACAGCTGGAAATGGGTGCCGGCGATGACGATATCATCCAGTGGATAATGCACAACTACTACCTCGATGAGAACACTGCTGAAGCTATCTACAGTTACATAAAGGAACAGAAAGAGTTTCTGGGAACAGTCTCAAACCACGAGAAAATCACAGTTGAGAAGTACATTGATGATGAAAACAGGCAGAACTTTATCTTCCATACAATCTACGGAAGAAGAACTCATGACGCAATGGCAAGAATTCTTGCCCATCTACTCCAGAAGAGAATAGGATCCAACATCGGAATGGTGATCGACGACAACGGTTTTATTCTGATCACACCGAGAAGACCGATCGATATCGACAGACTGGTTGAACAGATGACTGAATGCGATCTTGAGGAAGAGCTGAAAAACGCGGTCGCGAAGACCGAGCTGATGAAGAGAAGGTTTAGACATGTCGCAGGTCGGTCATTGATGATTTTGAGAAACTACGGGGGGAACTCGAAGACGGTTGGACAGCAACAGATGAAAGGTCACTTCCTGATCTCCATGCTGAGAAACGAGCACGGCGAGGACTTTCCGATGATCCGAGAGACTTACAGAGAGATCATGGAGGATGCCATGGATATAAAGCACACAAAGGAAGTGGTCGAAAAGATCGGAGAAAACGAGATAGAACTGGAGAAGACAGAATCAAACATACCTTCGCCTTTCAGCCACAACTTACTGCTTCAGGGTTCAACTGATGTTGTGAAGATGGAAGATAAAAAGGAGCGTCTTCAAAAATTACACAGTCAGGTTATGGAGCGGATTGAAAAGAAGCAGTAAAACAAAAATTGAGGCAAGGATACACTAAAGACATAGATAATGGTACTTGAAACACTTCACCCGGTTCTCAGCAGTTACTTCCTGAATCCAGCAGGGCTGATGGCGCTTTCAGCACTTATACCTCTCATAATTTTCTACTTAATCAAGAAAGATCCTGAAAGAGAGATCATGCCCTCATTCATGTTCTTCCAGGATGAGGGAGACTCAGAGTCAACCAGCCAGGCACTGAAGATAATAAGCCGGAACCTGATGCTGATATTCCATATTCTGGCGATAACAGCGTTCGCATTAGCCTTCGCAGATCCATTTATTGAAGGAGCAGGAAGCCCCGATCATTCGATCCTCGTAATTGACCGGTCTGGAAGCATGGGGGATCTTGAAGAAGCGAAGAACTTTCTTGGGGAAAACATGGGTGAACAGAACTCGGTTATCCTGGTAGATGAGACCTCAAGGGTAGTCGCTGAAGATGTTCCGGAGTCAAGAGCGAGAAATATTATTGAACAGGTTCAGCCAGTCCAGACGGAAACCGATATAACTTCCGGCCTGGAAGAGGCGAGGAGGTTAGAAGGATCTGTAGCTGTCGCCAGCGATCTCGATCAGACAGTCGACGACAGCAGTCCCGAAGATCTTATACAGAGCTTCCGGACATCAGATAGATCTCTCAAGCTGATGGAGACAAACCGCAGAAACCGTCATGGAATAGTAGGGCTCGAAACCGGAGAAACAGAAACCTCCATCGATATCAAAAACTTCGAGAACGAGGAGACAAACATCGAAGTTGAATCAGGAAATCAGTCCAGAGAATTAACGATTGAGGGAAGAACTGTTGAAACTGTCAGCTTCGAAAGCATGGAGGGAAGAAACACTGTAAAACTTCCTCAGGACGACTTCCAGACGGACAACACAGCTTACTACTACATTCCAGAGGAGCAAAACGCGGAGATAGCTTTCATAGCTGATGAGGAAAACCAGTACCTTGGGAAAACGTTCGAACTGATAAACTTCACCTCTTTCAGCCATCATTCACCACCTCTAGACCAGGAGGTCACAGCAGATGTATACATTATAGGAGAAACAGAAGAACTAAATTCTGAAACCGTCACCGGTATAGAAGACGAAGTTAAATCCGGTTCAAACCTTGTCCTGTTTGGAGAAGGCGGTTTCAGCCATTTAGGATTTCAGGATCTCCCGATAGAAGATCTTGGAACAGATGTTAATCAGACAGTGAGTATAAACAGACCTGTTGACACCAGTCTGGGAGAGATGGAGATCAGAGATGTCGAAAGAATCTCCGGCGAGAGCTACACACCGGGCTCCAACGCTGTGGTGAAATCGGATTACGGCGACGGAGACTTTCTGCTCTACAATGTTAAGGATGAGAGATTTAGAACTGATTTCCTCTACCCGGTTTTCTGGAAGGAAATAACAGCCGAGTTAACAGAAAAACCTTCGATAGAGGACTCAAACCGGAGAACAGGAGATGAAATTATCCGGGACTCGATAGAGACACCTGGAGGACAAGAACTGTCAGGAAGACATGAAGTTCTGAAAACCGGTTTTTACGAAACCTCAAACGGGCCTGTAGCAGTCAACATGTTGAGCGAGGATGAATCACTTCGAAATGCGGACAGCTATGACAGTACTAGAGTCTCTGAAGGGTCATCTGAGCTTCCTCTGCAGAACCATGTAGCAGTTTTGATTCTGATCTTGGTGCTGTTTGAGCTTGGTTATCTCTACAGGATAGGTGATCTGCGATGATCAGCTTTGCGGAGCCAAACCTTCTTCTCATAGGTCTAATAGCGTTTATACCGGTTTACCTTGCTTTTACTCGTGAGGAGACTTTCAAGAAGATAACCTTGATTACCAAAGCACTGACCATCGTTCTGATAGCGACAGCGCTGGCATCACCATCGATGACAGTATCGGAAGAGAGAAACCAGGAGGATAGGGTCATCGTGCTTGAGGATAACTCCAGATCCACCCAGATAATAGATGAAGCAGACCTCGAGTTCGAAGACGTGGAGACAGAGAGAAGAACAGTTGCTGCAGGAAACACCTCCGACCTCTCATCAGGAATACTGCAGAACATACAGGAGGACACCTCCTATATACTTGTATCCGATCTCAGGTCATCGGAGTCGCTCGAAGATCTTCCCGAAAACATCAATAGCATGAACTCAACGATCAACCTTCTGAAGCCCGAGACAGAGCCAGAGTCAGCTGTAACAATTAAAGGGCCTGAAACCACTTATCCCGGAGCTGAAAACAGATTCATCGTGGAAGTCAGCTCGACAGAGGAACAGGTTTCAGAACCAGATTTACAGTTAAACGGTGAATCCGTCGAGCTCAGCAGGGCTGAAGGAGATAACCGATGGGTGTTCAGCAAAACATTTGATGACGAAGGACAGCAGACCCTAACCGCATCAATAACCACAAATGACCGGTTCTCGGACAACAACAGATACTACAAAACCGTAGATGTCTCGGAGAAACCTGAGATACTTATTCTGGGAGATGAAGGAAGAATCAGCCAGGAGTTCAGCGATTTCTACTCCTTTGAAAGCAGAGACCAGCTCCCGAAAGATCTAAGCCCTTACTACACGGTTATAGCCAAGAAGCAGTTTGAGGAAGCTGATCTGGCAGGTTATACTGCCGAAGGAAACGGTTTGATATACACAGGTAAGCTTGAAAACGAGAACACTGTTCTGCCGATAAGGAAATCCGAATACGAAGATCAGGGAATCAAGATGATGCTTCTGATAGACGCATCTGAAGGAGGTAACCCTGAGGAAAGACTGAAGAGAACGAAAAGGATCGCTGCCCTGCTCCTCGACTCCGAAACACTGCCGGAAGGTTCTCAGGTCGGAGCTCTCTACTACAATCAGGAGCCCTACGTTATAAGCGAGCCCAGAACCCTGGGAGAAAACAACCACCGACAGAAACTCAAGGGCGGGATAACCAATATCCCGGTTGGAGGGAACAGTCTGCACTACAGAGCTATCAGAGCAGGTCAGGATGTGATCGACGGGGAAGGAAATCTCATGCTAATCACTGACGGCAGAGTAACCGCACTGGGAGACTTTTACAACGACACCAGAAACTCTAGAGAACTGGCGGAGAGCGGAGAAGAGAAGATAATATCGGTAATGGTAGGATCAGATCCAAACGAAAACTATCTGAGAGAGATCTCAAGCCTTTCAGGAGGTTTCGCCGTCAGCGACGCCAGATCCCAGGAAATAAAGTTCCAGGGCGGAGGATCCTCCAGTGAAGCAGTACCGCTCATAAAGAACGATGACAGCCACTTCATAACACGGGGAATAAACGTTGACGGCTCCACAACAGGTTTCTACGGCGCTGAGCCCAAACCGGGAGCAAGACAGCTTGTCTCAGGCACAAACAGCGAACCCTTCCTCACAACATGGAGATACGGGATAGGAAGAGTTGCAGCCTTCTCAGGCGGAGAAAAAGATCTCGGAGCAACAATGTATCGCGACTCTGAACTGGTCTCCAGAACACTGAGCTGGGCAGTAGGAGACCCGCAGAGAAAAGATGAAAATAGCCTGGAAATTGAAGACGCTCAGGTGGGAGAAACTGTTGAAGCCAACGCAAACTACCCTGTTGAAGGACTTAACCGGCAAGGAGAAAATCTTTACACCGGCAAGCTTGAAACTTCTACACTCGGGTTCCATAGATTCAACGGCACTGTCTACAGCTACAACTACAACGACGAAGTGGAAGAGGTCGGCTACAGCAGTTCTGAGCAGATAGCAACCGATACAGGAGGACAGGTCTTCACACCAGATCAGAAACAGGAGATCAAAGAATCTGTACAAGAGTTCAACAGCGAGGAAGTGGAAAGGCAAAGGGATATCTCCACCTACTTCCTCGGCGTAGCACTTTTAGTCTTCCTATCAGAAATCGGATACAGAAAGAGAAGAGGTAAGAAATAATATGAGAAAATCGTACGTGATCCTTCACCCGAAGGGAAAAGGAGGTAAGAAATAATATGAAATCACCGATGCTGAAGAGAAGACTGAATCCTTTTTTACTGGCCACCACAATACTTGTACTTTCAATCCTGGCCAGTCTCTCCGTACTCTACCAGGGTCAATTAAGCAATATTCTGCAGGAGAAAAACAATCTGAGCGAAGAACTGGAGGAAAGAGACAGCAGAATAAATAATCTTGAACAGGAAAACGCTAATCTCTCCGATACAGTCAACAGTCAGGCAGAGAGGATAGAGACATACCAGAACGAGAAAGATCTACTTGAATCACAGCTCGACAGTATAAACTCTACAGTTCAAAGCCTCAGAGAGCAGGTAGATGATCTGGAAGCTGAAAACGCAGAGATCAGAGATGATTTAGATCAAATAAACGGCACTTTAGAAGTTATTTGTGAAGACAACCAAACCTACATAGAAAACGGGGATGGAAAATGTGGAACGTACGGACATGAGTACAGAGGTTCATAATGAGAGTAGAGAAACTTTTCACGCGTCTGAAAAGAGAATTTCTGAAGGTCAACTTCCTTCAAGCATGTCTAGACTCTATACTGTTCTTTCTGTCAGCTAATCTTGTACTGTTTCTTTTCTCGCTGAGGTTCACCAGTGCCGGCAGAAACCTGGAGTATCTGATCCCTATTACACTGATAATTTTTGTTTCGGATTTCTACTACCGCTCCAAGAAGTACAATATCGAGATCTACGAGCAGAAAAACCCTGAGCTGAGGGAGAGGCTGAGAACCGCCCGCGACAACATCGAATCCAACAACATTGTCTCGCAGGCGCTTTTCGATGAAATACTTGATATATCAAGATCTGTTAGCTCGGAGAGCATAATTCCGAGCAAGAAAATTGTTCAGAAGATGCTTGCTATTGGAGTTATAAGCTTCATCACTGTTCTCTCAGGTATATTCAACTTCCAGATTCTTGATCAGGGCGGTGAGATAATACCGGATAACACAGATAATATTATAGATCAGATAACCCAAGGTGAGGACGATCCGTTTGAAATCAGGAACGGTTCGGAGATATACGGAGAGGAGCAGACAGTTGAGGTAGATGGGCTGATAAACTACAGTATAGAGGGAAGAGGCACTGCCGAAAACACTGAAACAGGCTCAAGGGATAGAGAGATAGAAGACATAGCTCTGGGAGAAACCTACACCGGAATGGAGAGAAACCTTCAGCTGGCGAAAGAATACAGCCTTGCAATCAAGGAGTTCGAGTAGATTAATGGATTTAAACTTCCAGCCTCCATAGATAAGTATGAAAATTCAAGCCAGTGACGATACCGGAAAGTACGAGAAAGCAAGCCAGAGACTGAACAAGGTTATGGATGAAACCGGAAAAGTAATCGTTGGACAGGAAGAAACCATAGAAAACATACTGATAGCTGTAATATGTGACGGAAACGTCCTGCTGGAGTCCTATCCTGGACTGGGGAAAACCAAGACCGTTAGAACGCTTTCAAAGGTTCTCGGACTTAACTTCTCGAGGATACAGAACACGCCGGATCTTATGCCTTCCGATATCACCGGCACACACATAATAAATGAGAACGAGCATGGAGAGAAAGAGTTTGTCTTCCAGCAGGGGCCTATCTTCGCCAATATGGTTCTAGCGGATGAGATAAACCGTGCTACGCCTAAAACCCAGTCATCGCTTCTGGAGGCTATGGAGGAGAAACAGGTAACAGTCGGAAACGAGTCCTACCAGCTGGAGAAGCCTTTCTTCGTGATGGCTACACAGAACCCTATCGACCAGGAGGGGACATATCCGCTTCCGGAAGCGCAGAAGGACAGGTTCATGATGAAGCTGAAGTTCGACCACCCGGAAAAGGATGAGGAAGAAGAGATTGTGGAAAGATTCACCTCCGAACTTGACTACTCCCCACAGCTTGAAAGAGTGCTTTCCGAGGCATCCCTCATCAAGCTTCAGGAGTTCGTCAGACAGGTTCCAATCGCTGATGACATCAAGGAGAGAGCTGTGGAGATTGTCTCAGAGACCCGAAACCATGAAGCACTTAACTACGGTGCCTCACCAAGGGCTTCGATCAACCTGGTTCTTGCAGGCAAAGGCAGAGCGCTGATACAGGGAAGAAACTATGTTTCAGCTCGTGATGTGAATGAAATGGCTGAGCCGGTTCTCAGACACAGGATAGGCCTCAACTTCAAGGCGGAGAAAGAGGGTAAAACCGAAGCCGATGTTATAGAAGAGATAGTTGACCGCGTCTAGGAACAATGATCGAGATAGACTTCATAGATGAGCTTGACAGGTTCAATCTTGCACTGAAAAAGAATTCTACAGAGATACATGAAGGAGAGCAGAGCTCATCCTCAACCGGGCAGGGAATGATATTCGAGGATCACAAGAAATACCTTCCCGGCGACGATATAAGGAAGATAGACTGGAAGGCCTACGCCAGAACCGGAGATCTGTACGTCAAGAGGTTCGAGGAAGAGAAAAGTGTAACAGTTCACATCCTTGTCGATAGAAGCAGTTCAATGGACTTCGGAGACAAGGAAAAGAAATACGACTACGCCTCGAAAATTGGGTTGGCGCTGGCTTACATGACCTCAAATACAAACGATAGATTCAGATTCTCTGTATTCTCCGAGACAATAACCGACATATCCTCAGCAAGACGCAATCCGAACATAGGAGGAATGGTTGACACACTGAACGAGCTGAGAAAAACACCTGAAAGCAGAATAGAGAAATGCATAACAGAGTACAGCGCCAGAATCGAGAATAAATCTGTTGTCGTTATAATATCTGATTTCCTGACAGATATCGAGGAGATAGAGTCTGCGATCAACAGACTGAGCGGGAGCGAGATCGTTCTTGTAAACACTTTCGACGTAGAGGAGATCGATCCCAGCATTGAGGGCGACAAAATACTTCAGGATCCTGAATCCGATCGGGAAATGAGAACCTACCTATCCAGAAAGACTAGGGATGATTATAGACAGAAACTGGAAAACCATATGGATCAGATCGAGGAAATAGCTGACAAGTACGGCGCCAGCTACATACTTGCCTCAACTGAGGAAGATGTCTTCGAATCATTTCTTAAAGTGTGGCGGGCTATAAACGAATAACCCGCAATGAAAATCTTCGACTTCCAACTGTTGGACAGTATACCTGCTCTGTATCTTCCCGAGGCAGAGCTCCTCGTAATCTCTGACCTACATCTCGGTCTGGAAAAGACAATGACATTCAAGGGAAACTACATCCCGCAGAACCAACTGGAGGAGATGAAAGAGGAGATAAAGGAGGCTAAAAAGCAGACAGGTGCAACACGGATACTGGTCAACGGAGATCTGAAAAACCAGTTTAAGACTTCCTACAGCGAGAACGAAGAAGTCAAGGAACTAATCAACTTTCTCACCTTCAACTTCGATGAAGTGATAGCAGTGGAGGGAAACCACGACACATTCATAGAATCAACACTCGAGGAGCGGGGAGTAGAAATACGTGAAATCTATATGGAGAGCGGAATACTGTTCGTTCACGGAGACAGAGAGCTTGAAGAACTTGAGGCGGATCTAGAGAGTATCGATACTATCGTTATCGGGCATGAGCACCCGGCTATAGCTATGAAGGATGATATAGGGGTGAAGGAGAAGGTTCCCGCCGTGCTTTACGGAGAGGCCGATGATGGGAAGAACATAGTTGTGCTTCCGGCTTTCTCAAAGATTGCGAACGGTACAAGCGTGAACGAAGTACCGGAAAAAGAGCTTCTGTCACCAATTCTGCGAAACAGATCGGACAAAGACAAACTGAAAGCTGTCGGCATATCACGGGAAGCAGGTCTTCTGGAGTTTCCGGAGCTCTCCAAGATGTAGTATTTTCTAAATATTACTGAAGTCTGTAGCTCAGCCCGAAAAGGAGTACTGCTGCGACAGCTGCGATCTGGAACGAAAGCGCTATACCGCCTACAGAGGCCGCAGTTCCAGCCATTGTAGGGCCTATAGCCTGGCCTGTGTGCTTGGAAAACTCAAGGAACCCTGTCATCTCACCTTCAACTTCATCCGGAACCTGGGAATCGTAGAAAGCATGTATCAATGGTGACATACCGGCAACAAACAGTCTTGCCAGAAGGAATAGAGCTCCAATAACATAGATACTTGATGAAAAGCTCATCAGAACCAGTACGGGAACCAGAAGCAGGGACAGAACTGACGCAACCTTCAGATCACCTATCTTATCACCGAGATCTCCAAAGAATACCTGGAAAAGCTTCGGAAGTGCAGCCAGACCGAACACAACACCCATCATCTCATAGCTTGCGTTCATATCTTCAAGCAGCAGAGGTACCGCAAGCCAGAAGAACGAGAAAATCACAGAATAAACCAGAATCAAGCTGAGAGGTGCCTTCAAACTTCCCCAGTTCTCCATCAGATGTTTTCTATCATCAGTATAGGTCTTCCGGCTGAAAAGCTCCTCTATCGATTCGATGAACCCTTTCTTGCCTTCAAGGCCTACATAAAGGTAGAAAACGAGCGCTGCAAGCCATGCGGAGAAAACCCAGATCGCGAACGTAAGATTAAAACCATGTGATGCGATCAGGAAACCTCCTATTATAGGGCCGATAATTGCTGCGAGATTTGCTCCAAGTAGGAAGACTGAAGTCGACTCAGCTTCAGCACTGCTGTCAGAGCTTTTGAGTGTTAAAGTCCATCCGCCGTTCCATATCATTGATTTCACAAACCCCTCGAAAACCTTCCCCACAACCAGAAGAATTGGGATACCGGTCAGGTAGAAAAGTCCAGGCATCAGATTCATCGTCAAGCCTATGAATATGACTATCTTCTCACCTGCTCTCTGAACAAGATTGCCTACAGGTATATCCATTATCAGCGGTATAAAAGCAGGTATAGAGGTCATCACACCTATGAGGAAAACGCTGTCGATATGCATTTCGAAGAAAATCGGTAGAAACATCCAGACCGTATTACTTCCCAGCCTTGAAATTAGAAATATAACCGAGAGATACTTCGCGATCGATGGAACACGGTCAAACTCCATACTGGAAAAACTGGCGAGCTAGAATATAAATTTCAGTAAGTTACAAATCCTTCGGAACCGTCATCCGAAGACTCATCCTCGTTTTTATCCTGATCTTCCTGGTCTGCCTCCTGCTTCTCTGCAAACTTTTCTTTGGCTTTCTCCTTTAACTCCTGATATCTTTTTTCAGCCATATCTTGGTGTTCGGTTCCTGCCTCTTCCTTTTTCAGCTTCCGGTAGCGCTTCTCACTATCTTCATCAGAGCTGTCCTTTGCTGCCTCCAGAAACTCATTTGTCATCTCTTTTTCCACCTCCAACGAAAGGTATCTTCCTCATAATAGCAACCACATCTTCAACGGTTTCAGCGGAGCGCTCCATCGACCCAAGAGATCTCTCCAGCGACTGAACAGCCTGGTCAAGATTTTTCAGCAGGATAAATACGAATATCAGCACCGCTATGAAGATCAGTTTCAGGATAATATCTAAGACGAGGTCGAGGGTTACAAGATCTATCATAAAACCGGATTGTGTCTGGAGGATTTTATAGTTATGGCCGGCTTTGGAAACCATTATAAGCTTCTAAGAGGAAAAATTTACGTGATATAGATGGTAAACGTTCCAGAAGACACCGAAGTTTCAGACCTTCCTTTCACCCACGCACGAATCAAAAGAATGATCAGAGAACAGGCCGACGAAGGACAGTACGTCCGCAGCGAGGTATACTACGGACTGAACCTCCTGCTCGGAGAGATCGCAGAGGAGATCATCGACAGAATGATGAACACGGAATCTGCCTATGTAGAGAAGTACGATCTCGATAGAGCTGCCAGAAAATACGAGAGAGTTGAGAACATCATCAAGGAGAAAGAGAGAGCTTCAAGAAAACTGGACGCGCTGGCTTCAGACATTGAGCACCTCTCAAGAGAGATCAACCAAGCGGACGAGTAAGAAATCCGTCCCCTCTGTTTTCTTTTTTAGTAACCGGTTACCAGTTTTTCCAAATCCGGCGCTTCGATATCTACATCTTCTAAATACAGTTCGACATCTGTGGAATTACCATCAACATGTATCTCTCCCGGAACTTTCTCAGCTTTATAGACCTCGCTCTCAGCCGTTTTATCTCCGGTGTAGAGAAAACCTATCTCTATAGAGCAGTTGGACTGAAGGTTTCGGTAGGCTCCAGCCACGTTATCGGAAGATTCACCTGCGTTTAACTTAACGTATTCAACCGTGTAATCTTCGGATTCTGAAAGAACTCTATCAATCTCTGCCACAGCATCAATGTTCTGAGAAACACCTTTCAGCTCAACCGGCTCCAAAAACCTTCCAGTGAATCCGATATCAGGCACTAAGTCTGCCAAAGAATCAAGATAAGCTTCTTTACTGTGGGGAATATCTCCGGTGTTAAACTTTCGACTGATGCTTTTCTGCATCTGATCAAAAACCCTGTTCTGATCGGAGATTTGATCTTCTCCCGCGTCAGCGAAGAAACCGTAAAGCGTTAGATCCGAGAGCGAATCCTCCAGTCTTTCCGCGGTTTCAAACTTGATTTGGTCGGTTCCACCAAGAACGTACAGTCTGACAGAGTATTCCTCTGGTTCACCGATCCATACCTCACTGGCTTTGAGCTGTCTCAGAAATTCCTGCTCCCATTCCTTAACCCTGTCAAGCGAAGGTTGTTCGATCTCCAGCCTGTTCACTTGTCTGCATTTAGCGGTTAAAAGTTAAGTAAATCGAAAAATTCGCAACAATTATAACGGTGTGATAATCCTTATTCCTGTATGCGGTTTGAATCAGAAGTAATGAGCGAGGAAATCCTGCCCGCAGTCCGAAAAATTATAGCGGAAAGCCTCCACCAAGACTACGGTCACACGCAGGAAGAGATCGCGAACGTGATGGATCTGACACAGCCCGCAGTATCCCAGTACCTGAAGGGGAAACGTGCCGATTCCGATCTTGTGGAGAAACTAAAGGATGACCCGCAGGTTCAATTACTGATCGAGGACGCTGTCTCAAACGCTGCCAGAAACAAAAGCTTCGTCGACGAGATGGCGGAGATAGTCAGAACCGGTAGGGATAAAGGCCTCTTCCGAGAGAAGTTTGAGAGTACTGAAAGAGTGCTTTAGCTGTTGAAACCGTCCCATTCAAACTCTTCTGCATCCGGCTCATTGTCGAGGACTTCCGAAATCTTCTGCCTTACACCGTCAATAAATCCTCCTTCTCCACCTACCTCAGTATCTCCAGCTGTCTCCTTCAACTGTTCAAGGTACTGATCGACGTCTATAACATCTTCCCGGTTGAGAAGGAAGACTCCTCCAACACCTCCAATGAGGAGAACTGCGAACCCTCCAAGGATCATCTTGAATCTCTGACTGGAAGCATACTCCTGCTCAACATTCTCGTAAGTCGTTTTCGCAGTTGAGAAATCGGAATCAATACCGTTCAGAGAAGACTGAGCTCTGTAGTACTCTCCGTCTTCGACGGCCTGTCTTGCCGATTCAACATCATTTCTGAACTCGGAAATATTAGATGTAAGTCTAGTTGACTGCTCCTCTGAAACAGCCTGTTTAAGTTCGGAAACATTCGAGTTAAGAGATTCAAGCTTCTGCTCGTACTCGTTAAGCCTTGACTCAATACTGCTCTGTTGTTCCTGATTCGCTTTTATCCGGAGATTGAAGCTTCCCGAAGATGAAGGCCCTTCAGTTGAAACATCGACAGTGTACTCTCCAATCTGATCCTCAGAAGAATCAACCTGGTAAGTCTCCGTAACGGAGTCGCCAGGCTCAAGATTTTCTATACTGCTCTGATCCGAGAACACATCGGAACTAACATCCAGACTGACAGACTCAATCAGGAACTCCCCTGTGTTCTCAACCTCAACGTTGAAATCATCGGATTCTCCAGCTGTCAAACTCATATTTTCAGGAGTATTAAGCGAGACCTCAGGGTTTCTATCAGGATAGTACTCGAACTCAAAGAGCTCGGAACTGCTCCACCTGCCGGCTTCATCTCTAACTCTTACATGAAGGTTGTGCTCACCCGAATCCAGATCACTGCCCTCAAGGTCAACAGTGAACTGTCCGTCATCATAAGTATTTGTAGTACCGCTATCCGAGTTACCGTTGAAGTAGTACTCGTACTCCTCTACATCGGAAGCCGAGTCAAAAGCATCGAAATCTGCCTCAAAGTTACTGTTGAAAGTCGAAAGACCATTCACTGATTCAAGATTCGAAACAGTAGGCTCTGAGGCATCAAAAGTAACATCTCCGTAACTGTAACTTTCATCGTTACCTGCTGCGTCTTCCATCTCTATAACAACTTCCGCAGTTGTATCGTAGTAATCATCGTCATCGTCATCCAAATTACAGACTAATTCATCTTCTCCATCTTCTGCCGAATCTAAATCAACAGTATCAATTGTAGTTCCACCTACATCACATCTGGCTTCACCGCCGTTAGTATCAGCGCTTTCAAAGTCAACTTCAATATCCGTATCCTCCTCATACTCTACTATACCGTCATCTTCCCCTACAACATTTACAGAAGGACTGGTATCTCCACTATATTCGGTATCCAATGTGAAGTTTCCAGTGTAGGTTTCAGAGTTAGGAACCTGATCCTCAACTGTTACAGACAGCTCAAAACTTGATTCTGAGTCTAAATCAGAAGTATCTAATTCAATGTCAGACGAACAGGTCTCTCCAGCGCTACAGGTGTTAAAATTAGTTCCTTCAACTGTGACATCACTATC
>JBLGBS010000014.1:0-23283 GCA_047617985.1 Candidatus Nanohaloarchaea archaeon
CCAGCTCATCTCTGAGTTCCTCTACTGCTCCTTCTGAAACTCTGTGAGCTCCTGCCTGTTTGATGATTCTCTTTACTGGTGCAAGTGGTAGTTCTGCCATGTTGATTCACCTCCTTGTACAGAATAGTTGTTTATCTTGTAAAGAAATACATCGAGCTCCCTTATAAATATAGTGTGGGTTCACTGCAACCCTTCACGCGCAAGCCAATTTCTGAATTGACTTTGACCTGTTCGGGCGGTTAAAAACAGTTAAAAATAGAATAAGTAGTGAAAGAGCAAACTGATCCGGTTTTTGAGCTTGAAGCACCCACTAGAGCTGCTTCATCTCGATCTCGAGGCCTCCTTCAGTGTCGGCAACAGCATAGTAACCCTCCATTACAGGCCCTGGGTTAACCACCTCGGTACCTGAAAGGTTCTCATGACCTCTCGACTCATGGATATGGCCGGTCAAAACCAGTTCAAAGTCTTTTTCATCAATCAGTTCTCTGACCTCTTCGCTTCCGACATGGTTCCCGTCCGCGATATCCAGCTCTGTGTTTTTAGGAGGCTGATGGATCACACCAAACTTTCTATCTGCCTTCATCCGATCGTAAAGCGTTTCCACCGCATTTTTGATCTCCTCTCCTTCAGGTTCGAACGGTGTTCCGAAAGGGGTTATTCCTCCTCCAAACCCGACGGCTTCAAAGTCTTCAAAACTGGCGATCTTCTTGTGAATATTCATTCTTCTCTGGATAAGTTCTCTGACACATTCTTCCTCCGGATCCATGTTTCCGGGAACTGCTTTGGTCATCACTCCCTGCTCATCGAACAGATCAAGAACATTACCTAACTGGCCTTCATAGTCGCTGAACTCGTTTGCATCGCTTAAATCGCCTGCGCAGAGAACGGCTTCATGTTCTGCTCTTTCCAGGATTTTCTCCAGTTTTTCTGTATCGCCGTGGATGTCAGTGATCAGTAATAGTTTCATAACAGGTTGTAGTAACTGCAGGGATTTATTTTTGATTGGTATATCAGAACCCGGATTTGAACCGAAATCAAGAGAAATGCAACTGGAATAGTCGGCAGTTGAGAGTTATTCTTACAAAGATGTCAGAGCAATCAATATTATGACCAGAGTGATTGTATATGCAGATGTTCATAATGATGAGAATTATGCTAAAGACATCTTTAAGGAGGTATTAAACCAAAATCCTGATTCTCTATTTCTTGAGTCCGACGATAAAAATACTGGTTCTTACCTTTTCTCGTGTCTGGTTCACTTTCCTACTTTAGAAACTGTTTTTCAGGCTTTTGACGCCGATGCAAGTCAGGCAGGAATCGATGAGGAGTTTGGTAGCAAGGCGCTTTACGATCTACAGGATGATACAGTAAAATCTTCTATGGAGTATATTTTCAGGTATGTAGGTGATAAACCAACAACTGCAAATATGTCTGCCATTAAAAATCCGGGCCAGACCTGGATGTCAGAAGCGAAAGATGAAGCTATGAACTCATTACTTCACCAAATGAGTATTCGAGAGGGGAATGATAGAAGTACACTTTGGAGCAGATTGGCGGTAGCTTATAGGAAAACAGAAGCTAATATTCATTTGATAGATTTAGATAGGTCTAGAATTTGGAAATATGGCGCTAAAAATATTTCACAACTTCCAGACAATCCAAAAAAGGTTAAGAAGGCTTACAAATTGACAAGAAAAGGTAAAGAAAACCCATATGTGGCAGGGGTCAAGAAATTGCTGGATTCTTCAATGAGTCTGAGAGATGAAGCAATGGCTATTCAGGTAAAGAACACCATTGAGGCTGAAGGTTATAGAGATTCAGGGGTTGTCGTAGGTAGAGAACATGCTGAAGGTGTCGCCAAGATTCTGTCAAAAGAATTTGATGTCCAGATTGAAGAGTAGAAAGAATTTAGTCTTCGGCAGTTTCCATATCCCTATTAAACCCAGAGATATGCAATTAGCAGGATCCGGGTTTAAACTAGAATATGGATCTAATGTTCCTCCAGTTATTTCTTAACTTTCAATCCTGTTTAGTTATCTATGAAACAGAAAATCCAGGTTATCGATGCCGACTACAGGATCGAGGACGATGAGGTCACGGTCAGGTGCTTCGGTAAGTCAGAGAAGGGGGAAAATATCCTGTTCACTGACTCCGGTTTTCTGCCGTATGTCTACGCTGTACCTGTTGAAGGATCAGAGATAGATGAACTGAAACAGGAGATTCTTGAGTCTGATTTCGAGGAGGAAGGTGAACCGCTGCCGGTCAGGAAAGTCGAAAAAACTGAGATGCTGGATGGAAACGAGGAGAAGCAGGTTCTCAAGGTTTACAGCAGTATACCGGCAAAGATTCCGAAGCTGAAGAACAAGCTCTGGGATATAGAGGAAATACAGGAATGCCGAGAGTTCGATATACCGTTCTACAAGCGTTATTTAATCGATAAAGGGATCAAACCAGGTTCATGGATAAAGGTTGAAGGAGAGGAGGCCGAGTCCGAAGATTTTGATGTCCGATTGGAGACTGGAGAAATACAGGCCGGTATTGAATCAGGGAAGGAGATTGATTGGAATACCGTAGCTTTTGATCTTGAGGTGTACCAGGATCGGATAATAATGGCTTCTGTTTACTCAGAAAGCCGTCAGAAAGTGTTCACGACCGAGGAAATTGACCGTGATTTTGTCGAAACAGTGGAGAGTGAAAGAGAGATAATCGTTAAACTGGTCGACTTGGTAAGAGACAAAGATATTGATATTCTACTCGGCTATAACACGGACGAGTACGATTTCGATGTTCTGAGGGAGAGATCCGATGAGTACGGACTTGAACTTTCGATGGGCAGAGATGGTGAACGTATGAAGTTCAACAGGAGGGGTAGATTCTCAGGCGCCCGGTTGAAGGGAAGGATGCATCTCGACCTGTATCCGTTTGTCGAGCACGTGCTCTCCCCAGGCTTGGACTCCGAGACCCTGGATCTTGATTCGGTTGCTAACGAGATGCTTGGTGAGAATAAAGATGATCTTACGTGGGAGGAGATGAAATCGGCGTGGAAGAACAAGGAAGATCTGGATGTTTTCGCGGATTATGCGTTAAAGGATTCCGAACTGGCTTATCGGTTGGGCAGGGAGATCGCTCCGCAGATACTGGAGCTCTCGAAGATTACCGGACTGATTCCGTTCGATGCCTGTCGGCTTACATACGGTCAGCTGACAGAGAACTACCTTCTGAGAGAGGCGCACGAGAGAGGTATGCTCGCTAAGAACAGACCCTCCCGGGATAAGAGAAGAAATAGAAGGAGACAGGGTGCCTACTCCGGTGGATTTGTCTACACCCCGGAAGCCGGACTGTATGAGAATATCGCCTTATTCGACTTCAAGTCGCTTTATCCGACAGTAATGGTTGCACACAATATTTCTCCAGACACATTAAATCTGGATGAGTGCGACGACAGATTCAAGCTGGAAGAGTTTGACTACGATTTCTGTCAGGACTCTCAAGGTTTCTTTCCGGAACTGGTTGAAGAACTTGTGGAAGATCGCTCAAAACTAAAAGAAGAGATGAAAAAGCTGGACGAAAACAGTTCCGAGTACCAGAACTTGGATAACCGACAGCAGGCAGAGAAAATTTTAGCTAACTCTTTTTACGGCTACCTTGGCTACAACGGCGCTCGCTGGTACTCTCGTGAATGTGCTGAAGCCACAACCTATCTCGGTAGGGAGCACATCCAGGACACTATTGAATTAGCGGAGGAAGAAGGCTTTGAGATCGTCTATGGAGACACTGACAGCGTTTTCATTAAGGGTGAGAATATCAGAGAAAGGATGGATTCGTTCCTGGACAAAGTTAATGATGATCTTCCCGAGTTCATGAAGCTGGAGTTTGAAGGGTTTTTCGAGAGAGGTTTTTTCACCTCCACAGACTCGGGAGAGGGTGCGAAGAAGAAGTATGCATTAATGGATGAAGAAGGCGGTATGAAGATCACAGGTTTTGAACAGGTCAGAAGAGACTGGTCGCCAATCGCTAAAAGTACTCAGAAAGAAGTTTTGAGAAAGGTGCTCGAAAACAATGTTGATGGAGCTGTTGAGATCGCAAAGGAGACTATTGAAGAGCTTCGGGAAGGCGAAGTTCCGGTAGAGGATCTAAGGATTTACACAACGCTTAACAAGAAGCCGGAAAACTATGATTCAACTGCTCCACATGTTGAGGCAGCTAAGAGAGCGATTGAAAGAGGAGCCGATATTTCCCCGGGATCGACTATATCATATGTTATAACCAGAGGAGGGGGCTCGATCTCTCAGAGAGCTGAGATACTTGACTACGCTGAAAGTTATGATGCGGAGTACTACATCGAGAACCAGGTGCTTCCTGTAGTTTTGAGAGTTCTAAAGGTTTTCGGGTACACAGAAGGCCAGCTGAAAGGTGAAGGAAAGCAGAGCGGGCTTGGAAAGTTCGGCTAATTTAGTTCTGTTCAGGCTTATAATGTTTTACCGTGATTAGTAGATTGCAATGAGCGTTTCACAGGAATACGGCCTACTTCATGAGGAAAACTTTGAATTTGAGTACGAAGATTTTGTTAGAGATAGAGCTGAAGATGGCCCGGTATCGCTTAGACAGTTGAGACAGGAGCTTGAGAATGAAATAAGATATGATGGATTTACTGATCCTGAGGAAGCCCAGCTTGAAGACAGTATAGAGCTTGTTGAAGCGTTTGAGAACGTTAGAGATCGGAACAGCAATGGAGAACTTGAGGGAGAGCTTGCAGTAAGCTACAGTGACGGTGAGATGTATATCCGTTTTATGGATGATAGAGAGCTCCTCAGGTATGAGATGGATACAGAACCCTACAGGATTGATGAATAGATAAATTTTTATTTTGTCTTCTTTGTGAGAAGACTCCTTCCTCAGGAGCTTTTTTTGCGAGTAAGGTAGGAGATGAATCACCGAAGAACTTAAAACTATAAAAGAATATGTTAGGATATGAAGAAGTCGTTGTGTCAAAACCTAAGAAATCTTGATAGAGAAGAGTATGAGATTCTGCGTAGGATGTCAAGACTTTCTAAGAATCTGTATAACAGGCATCTCTATGAAGTCAGGCAACACTTCTTTGATAATGGCGAATACCTGAACTACTACAATACCTACAATCGTATCAAGGATAACGAGAACTACGAGGAACTTCCTTCTCAAGTAGCACAGCAGACGATGAAACAGGTAGACCAAGGCTTCAAATCCTTCTTCAAACTGGTAGAGAAAAAGAGGGAAGGAAAATACAACGAGGAAGCCAATATTCCAAGCTATCTTGACAAGGACGGATTCTACCTACTCGACTTCCCACGACAAAGCTTCCAACTTAAGGAAGACTACATCCGTATAGGCGTTCCGAAACAGTTCAGAGAAAAGCACGGATTCGAGAAAAAAGAAATAAGGATTCCGTTCAGCTACGAAGAAGTCAGAGAAAAAAATATTAAGCGGTTACAGATACATCCACAGAAAAACGCACAATATTTCGAATACCGAATCATTTACAAGGAAGAAACCGAAGAAGTAGAAACCACGGAAGGAAACTTTCTCTCGCTCGACCTCGGAGTAGAAAACCTTGCCACAGCAGTTGACCATTCTGGACGCTCATTCATACTGGATGGACGTGCATTGAAATCAACTAACAGGTGGTACAATAAGCGTAGAGCAAGGCTTCAAAGCATCAAGGACAAGCAAGGAATCGAAGAAGAAACTCAGCGTATGTATCGACTTCGGAAGAAGCGAGAGAACAAAATCCACGACTACCTCAACAAAGCAGTAGCAGGACTCGTAGACTACTGTGTAGAACACAAAGTAGAGACTGTGTATGTCGGTGACGGGAAAGGCTGGAAACAGGAAGTAAGTATGGGTGACAGAAATAACCAGAACTTTGTCCAGATACCGTTCGACAAGTTCAAACAGAAGCTCAAGCACAAGCTGGAGGAAAAAGGAATCGAGTACCAGCTTGTAGAAGAAAGTCACACCAGCAAATGCAGCTTTCTTGATAACGAGCCAGTAGAGCATCAGGAAGAGTATGAGGGTAGTCGTGTAAAGCGAGGACTGTTCCAAAGCAGTGAAGGAACAGAAATTAACGCTGATGTGAACGCAGCAGCGAACATCGCAAGAAAAGCAACAGGTAAGCCAAACTCCGAGCTTTTCAGTTCGGATGATGGTGTAGAGAGCGTTGTGGACACGCCGAAACGGATAAGGAAACCTGAGTTCTCTCAGGTTAAGATGGCAGTATGACCTATTGCTAATTCAGACTCCGTTGAAGCCCCTTCCTCGTCCGAAGGACAAGGTAGGGGTAGTTCACTTGAATACTTCTCCGGTTTTCATTGACCAGAGCACAAGGTCAAGTGATTTGATATCTATACTGATTTCTTCCGAGAAATCTTTCAACTTCTCCTCTTTTTCCAGGTACTCCTCTTTGTTTTTCGGGGCTTCCGCGTTTTCAAACACTTCGAGATCTTTCATCTGTGTGGAGATATGAGTCGATATTATTCCAAAGCTGTTTCCGTACCCTATGTTTCGGAGGAAGTGGGATGCGCCTTTCCAGCTGATGCCTGAGATGTTTTCCGCGAGCCATTTCCGGGTTTTCTCAAGGTTGTCTTCGTCCAGTTTCTCCCTGAGTTTCAGTTCGTTTGTCGGGTTGTTCAGGGTTGGCTGGGAGAATTTTTCCCGGTTCTTGAGTATGTACTCTGCTTTGCTTTCCTCATACTGAACCCCGTTTCTCTCCAGAACTTTGGCTATCTGCTCTCTGTTTCCCTCCATCAGAAGGTTTTTCTCATCTAATTCTTCAGTCGCTTTCCAGGCTTTCTGTGCTTCTGTCTGAGAAGATAGAATGACGAAGACAAGCTCCATGAAGAGACGGTAATCGTTCTCCTCCTTCAGCTGGTTAAAATCTTTGAGCCGATCCTGTATCTCCTGCTTCTGTTCTTCGTAATGGTTCCTGACCTTTTCTCTGTTCATTTTAGTTCAGGTTCTGTTCGATTGCTGCTCTGATTGAGGCGTACTCGTTGTTAGGGATTCTCTCGCCGTTAACGAAGATCGAAGGTGTTCCTGTAACTCCATTGTTCGAGCCCTGAGCTCTGTCGGACTGAACCTCGTCGATTGTCTCCTGACTCGAGATACAGGATCTGACTTCTTCGGTGCTGACGTTTGTAGTGTCTTCTGCTATCTGTACGAAGAGATCTGTTGAACCCCAGTCTGCGTTGTTCTGGTAATTGAACATTTCGCTGTGGAAGTCCCAGAACTCTTCACTATTCCCTGTCTGATCGTGCACGCATTCACTGGCGACAGCTGCATCAGTTGATTCAGGGCCGAGGAAGGCATAATTTATCCAGTAGAACTTGACATCGCCGGTGCTGATGTAGTTCTCTTCAAGCTGCTGATGTGCTCCTGCTTCAAATGTGCGACAGTGTGGGCATGAGTAGTCTCCGAACTCGACAACTGTTACATTGGCATCAGCGTTGCCCTGGAAAGGTTCATCTTCAAGATTAAACTCTCCGGCTGCTCCGCCTCCAACGTTCATTGAGCTGTAGGCCTGGTATCCCAGAATACCTACCACTAGAAGTGCTCCGGTGATTGCCAGGGCCTGTCCTCCCAGCTTCTTTCTTCTCTTCATTTTCTCCGATTTTCTCTCCTCCGTCTTTTTCTCGGCTTTCTTCACTTTCTCTTTGTCATGGGAGCTGAGCTCTTCTCCGTGCTCTTCTCCCCAGTGAATATGAAGTTCTTCTTTAGAATCGAATTCTTTGTCACAGTATTTGCAGTCTGTCATTATACTCCAAATATTGTTACAGCATGTTTTTAATTCAAACCGTGTATGTACTTACTATGAGCTTAGTTACAGAGGTTCTTGCAGCAGGAGTGCTTCTAGTCGATGTTGCTCTTCTCGCTAGTTTGGCAATTTTTGGACTGAAAAAAGCAGGTTACAGCTTTAAGCCGATCTCAAGAATCGAGGCGTTTATATCGGATCACTCCACCGAGATAGTTTTCGGTTTTGCGTCAATCGCTACTCTTGGAAGCTTATACCTATCAAATATTCTGGGGTACGAACCTTGTCGGCTCTGCTGGTTCCAGAGAATATTTATGTATCCAATAGCGGTTCTTTCAGGGACTGCTTTATTTCTGAATAAATCCGATCTGAGAGATTATGTTTTACCTCTCGCAATGATCGGCGCTCCGATTGGTTTCTACCACTTCATGATTCAGAGGTTCGATCAGTTTTCATCCGCCGGTTGCTCGATCACCGCGGTAAGCTGTTCGACTGAGTACACTTTCCATTACGGCTACATCACGATCCCGGTAATGGCATTTACAGCTTTCACGGCAATTATACTGGTGCTCTGGAGATTTGATGAGTAAAAATAGTATTTAGAAAGATCTGAAGGGCTAGTTGATGTCGAGATGTTTTTCGTACATGAAACAGACGTCTTCATCTATTTCTTCCAGTACTTCAACGACTTTGTCCCGGATCTCTCCGCTGGTCAATGTGTCGTCCTCATGTTCGTTGATCCACTCCATAACCCGGTGCTTGGCTTTATCAGCTAGGTCTACTGCCTGATCCTCGTTGTAGTGTGACTCTCTCGCTGGGTAATATATTGAGTCCCAGAGCTTTCCCTCGTCCAGTTCTTCCTTGAATCCTTCCTGTTTCACGATCTTCTTTTCCATGTCTTAGTTCACCTTTACCCGAACCTGATTATCCCGGTTGCGAGGACTAGCAGGATCCAGCCGAGGTAGATCATCAGGAGTCCTGCAGCCATTCTCATTTTTGCTTTGTTCATGTGCTTCCATTTCTTCATCTCGTCGACTTTCCTGCTTCCGAAGTAGGATAGAACCACGATTGCGATGAGCGGTGCGACGAAGATAAGGTTGTAAACTATCATCATTACGACCGCTATCAGAGGGATTCCGGTTGCTCCCTGAAGCATGGTTTGCTGAATGATTGTCAGTATAGCAAGGTACGGCCCTCCTGTACATGGTAGCTCCACCGCAGCCACAAAGATACCCAGCACCACTGCGGCCGGAACGGTCAGATTCTCCATTTTGTCCGCTATCTTTTCGGCGTACTCCTCCGGTATCATCAGAGAGCTTCCCTGGCCGTACCAGAAGAAGTCCTTGACCTCAAGTAATCCTCCGAATATCACGATCAGTGCTACAAACACCGTTACGTAGTTAGCTATCTGCACCGGTATGCTGGTCAGTGCGTAAAGTATGCCGATTCCTGCCAGTAGATAGGTTAGGAATACGAAGAATATGTAGATAAATCCTACTTTCAGTATGTCTTTCTGTCTGTCCTGTTTAATTAATGTCGCGACAAGTAAAAGCGCTACTCCGATTGCGCATGGATTGATCGAGTCAACTGCCGCTGTAACTATTACTGCGCCAAGTGTTGGAAGTGTTGCTGTTACCATTTAGAATCCTTCACCCTGTTTGGTTATCCCCATGCCCTCGTACTGATCGTCTTCTCTGACATCCTGGAGAGCGTCTTCAACAGGTTTTGAGTCGTACACTATGAATATATCGTCAAGGGTCGGCCCTCTTTTGTAAGGCGAGATAACGTAGTTTGACGGTGTTGATGCTAGTTCGCCTTCAGTTGTTCTGCAGATGTTTTCTTCGCTTAGATTACTGCTCTGCTCTATTGCGCACCATTCACGGTTTCCTCCGGCACCCTGTTTCACAAGTATTTTGAGCGTCTGTCCGCTCCCTTCCGCCTTCTCCACTATTCTATCGTTTGTCGGGTAGACAAGCCTAGTGTTGCTGAGCTCTCCCCCAAATGTCTCGAAGAATGCTGAAAGAACTGCGTCCTCTCTTTCCTTGAAAATTCCTTCCAGATGGATCCGGTCGTCGTTGTGCTCGTGATACTTCGTGCTTCCTGTTCTATCGTTTAATGAGCACATTACCGAGGATTCGTGTGTGGTTTCCTCGCAGAAGTTTGAGGGGTCAATAAGATCTAGCTGCTGGTACTCGTTGTTCTCCTCAACTATAACTTCGAAGTCTGCGTGCCAGTGGATTTCCCCTCCGCTCCAGGAGGTCTGGCTCTGGTGTACGAACGCTCCGGCGGTGTAGAGAGATGGTACAAGAACCGCTACCAGAAAACCGTTCATAATAAGGTTTTTATCCCGAAGAGTCAGTTCTTCCTCTCTGTAAAAGGAGATGCCTGCTAGTATCAGGCTGGAGAAAAATCCGGCGTAAATTATAGGCATTACATGGTTAACAAGGTTAATATCGGGTAAGTACTGGATAGCTAGGACTGTTGCTAGCACTGAAACTACTATTCCGCCGGCTATCCTGTTTGGGACTTTCATTTAATCATCTCAATTTAGCAGAACTGGCAGACCTCTTCCTGATCTTCTTCCTGTTCCTCGTACTTCTCTTCACATTTCTCACAGCAGAACTTCTTACCGTCTTTCTCCACAGGATCGTCTTCTATATCTTTCCCGCAGACATAGCATTCATCTCCACTGCTTCCAAGTATTCCCATATCAAGTCCTTATCGATGACTGGTTATTAAACTTATCTGCTGAAGTAGTAGTCGAAAGCTCTGGTCATAACCAGGGACAGGATCCAGAAACCGGCCACGCCAGCTCCGAGAACCATCCACATGCTTAGTCCTAGAGAAGCGGTCTGGAAGTAGCTGGAAAGCGGTGTGTAAAGCACCAGAAGCTGGAGCAGGATCGATGATCCAAGCGCCCCTGCAAGCCATTTGTTGGACAGGATCGACTGCTTGTACCTGCTTCGTATTATCTGTATTCTGATCATCTCAACCAGCACCAGGAAAGTAAACAGGACGGTCTGGGCAGCGATTAAACCGGTGCTGATAGAGCTGAAAAACAGCGGTAGACCTGTCAAGGTCATTATAACCCCTATTCCTGCTATCGAAGTCATCATTCTCCGGCTGATAACCGGTTCGTCTTTGCCCCGCGGATCTCTCTCCATTATACCTTCTGACTTGGGGTCAGCGCCCAGAGCCAGTGCCGGAAGACCGTCAGTGACAAAGTTGATCCACAGAAGCATTATTGGAGTAAGTATTAACGCCTCTGATCCGGAACCGGTGAATACATCTGGGAAGAAAGCTGTTCCAATTAATATGCCGAAGAAAACAACGAGTACCTCTCCTGCGTTCGCGGATAGAAGGTAGTTCACGAACTTCCTTATATTGTCGAATATAGCTCTGCCTTCTGCTATTGCGTCTCTTATAGTAACAAAGTTATCATCTTGGAGAACCATGTCTGAGCTTTGTTTGGCGACGTCTGTTCCTCTCTGTCCCATTGCTATTCCGACGTCTGAGTTTTTGAGTGCTGGAGCATCGTTCACACCGTCTCCAGTCATTGCCACGTTGTGGCCTTTGTGCTGTAGCGCCTGGAGGACTCTAACTTTGTGTTCGGGTGATACTCGGGCGAAAATCTCTACTTCCCCGGTCTTCTCTCTGAGCTCGGCGTCGCTCATTTTCTCCACCTGTTTTCCGGTCAGTGCTTCGTCCGATCTGAAACCTATCTCTTCTCCGATAGCTTTGGCGGTTTCTATGTTGTCGCCTGTTGCCATCACAACGTTGATCCCTGCGGTTCTACAGTCTTCAACCGCTTCTTTAACTTCTTCTCTTGGTGGATCGATCATTCCTTGAAGACCTAGAAATATCATTCCTGACTCTATCTCATCATCGTCGGCTTCGGTGTCTACCTCATTTTTTCTTGCGAATCCGAGAACTCTTAGTGCGTTTTGTGCGAATTCGTGGTTTTTGTCGAGTATTTCCTGTTTTCTTTGTTCTGTTAATTCTTTTTCTTCTCCGTTAACGAGTATTTGGTCGCATCGTTCGAGAACAGTCTCCGGAGCACCTTTCATGTAGGCTGTGCTGTCTTCTGTCACAACTGTCATTCTTTTCCGGTCGGAGGAGAAAGGTATGCTTGTTTTCCTTGTCTTTTTCTCCGTTATCCCTGCTTTGTAGGCGGAAACCAGTAGAGCTATTTCTGTCGGTTCTCCGAAGAACTCTTTTTCATCATCTTCAGGGGCTCTTTCAGAGTTATTGCAGTGCAGACCGCATTCAAGCAGTGGTTCAAGTTCGGTGTTTGCGTTCTCCCCGTTTCGCTCAAACCGGCCCTCGGTATCTAAACCACTCCCTGTGGCGTCGTACTCTTTACCTGAGAAGAAGGCTTTTTCCACAGTCATAACGCCTTCTGTCAGGGTTCCGGTCTTGTCAGTAACTATGTAGTCGACTGATCCCAGGCTTTCAACTACCGGCAGTCTCCTAACCAGCGCGTTCTTTTTCAGCATCTTTTTCGATCCAAGAGCCAGCGTCAGCGTTACTACAGCGGGTAAACCTTCCGGTACTGCGGCAACTGCCAGGGTTATAGCCACAAGCAGAACTGTTAGGGGGCCTGCTGAAGTAAAACTGATCTGCAGAAGGGCGACAAGCCCTATTACTGCAAATATTCCGTATCCTATCTTTTTGCCGAGCTCGTCCACCTCTTTCTGGAAAGGTGTTTTCCTGTCCTCTGCTTCCTCTATCTGCTCGGCGATATCACCTACCTGAGTGTCCATCCCGGTTCTCACGACCACTGCTTTTCCACGGCCTTTCACGATGTTGGTGTTCATGTAGACCATGTTCTCTCTGTCTGCCAGGGATACCTCGCCTTGAATTCTCTCCGGTTTCTTCGATACACAGCTACTTTCCCCGGTTAAAGCAGATTCGTCGGCTTCCAGGTTGTTGGACTCGATTATCCGTGCGTCGGCAGGTACTGCGTCTCCCTGCTCCAGGAATATGATATCGCCCGGAACTACTTTTCTGGAGTCTATCTCCTGTTTCTTGCCGTCGCGTAGAACGGTGGTTCTGGGGGTTGAGAGATCTTTCAGCGCCTGTATAGATTTCTCCGCTTTGTAGTCCTGTATAAACCCAAAGACACCGTTGGCCAGGAGTATGAGGAAAATTAGTCCGGCCTCGGTGTATTCCGGCGAGTGGCCGGGAAGTAAACCTATTCCAAGCGACAGGGCTGCAGCGAGTATAAGTATGTATATCAGGAAGTCGTTGAACTGTCCTAAAAAGATTTTTACAGGTGATACCGTGTTTTCGTTCTTTATTTTATTCTCTCCATACTCTTCACGTCTTTCCGCAACTTCTTCCGAGGTTAAGCCGTTCTCACCGCTTCCAAGTTCGCTGAAGGCGTCTTCAACTCCACTGCTGTACCATTTCATTTTTGATCAGCTACGATACGTGAACGTTTTCGTTTTTTGCGTCCTCACATGCCTCTGCGAACGCTTCGGGAAAGGTGGGGTGGGCATGAACGGTTCTTGTTATATCCTCAAGGTATGCCTGCATTTCAAGCGCCAGGACAGCCTCTGCAATTATATCGGATGCTCTGGGGCCCAGTATCTGTACACCCAGTAATTTCCCGTTTTCATCAGCTACAACCCTTACAAATCCTTTCTCCTGGTTTGTGGAGAGCGCTCTGCCTGATGCGGAGAACGGAAATTCTCCGACTTTAATGCTTTCATGTTTCTCTCTGGCTTTCTCAGGGTTCAGTCCTGCGACCGCTATCTCCGGGTCGGTGTAGATTACTTTTGGAATGTACTGGTTGTCCATCGCCTCGTTCTCTCCGGCTAAGACATCGGCAGCAACTTTTCCCTCTCTATAGGCTTTGTGTGCAAGCATTGGCTGTCCGGCGACATCCCCGATTGCGTATATGTTTTCGTCTTCGGTCTGAAGCTGGTCGTCAACCGGGATAAAGCCGTTTTCCAGGCTGATATCTGTGTTTTCCAGTCCGAGCTCCTGAAGCGCGGGTTCAGCAGTTCTGCCGGCTGCGACAAGTATGTAGTCTCCGCTGATCTCGACTTCTTTATCTTCCTTTTCCGCGATCAGAATGGCTTGACCGTTTTCGTACCTCACCTTCTTTGCCTTTGTACTGGTATGTATTTCGTCGTTGTAGCATCCGCTTACCTCCTGTATCTCATTTACAAGCTCCCGGTCAAAGTTAGGCAGAACATTTTCCCGTGCTTCAACTACTTTTACCTTTGAACCAAACTTGCAGAACTTTGTAACCGCTTCCATCCCGATATATCCCCCGCCGACGACCACTATCTCGTCAGGTATTTCTTCAAGTTCAAGCAGTTCACGGGAAGATATTATCTTTTTCTTTTCAAACTCTAAGCCAGGTATTTCAATCGGCTGTGAGCCGGTAGCTATTACTGCGTTCTCGAACTTTATGGTTTCAGCGTTGTGCTCCATTTCTATCCTGGCGGTGTTTGAGTCCTGGAAAAACGCTTTTCCTTTTTTGAATTCGACGCCGTGCTTGTTTAGCCTTGATTTTATTCCGCTGTCCAGTCTTTCGACAACGCTGTTCTTCCAGTCCTGTATCTCCTGGAAATCTACTTCCAGATTGTCTGTGTGTATACCTATCTCCTCCCAGTGCTGTATATCTTCCTGGAAGCCGGCTGCATGTATAAGGGATTTTGCGGGGATGCATCCATGGTTCAGACATATACCTCCGACCTCCTCTTTGTCAACCAGCACAACTTCAAGGCCTTTCTGCGCTGCTCTGATCGCTGTGGTGTAACCGCCAGGCCCTGCTCCTATGACCAGTAGATCCGCGCCCTCCTCTATATCGCCGACAACCACTGTCTACAGCTCCAGTATCATGTTTTCAGGGTCTTCCAGATTTTCAATTACAGTGTTCATGAACCTTGCTGCATCCGCTCCATCCACTACTCTATGATCATAGCTTAATGAGAGCTTTACAGTCATTCTAGGCTTAACCTCTCCCTCAATTACTTCCGCAGTTTCCTGTATTTTCCCTATTCCAAGTATAGCTGTCTGAGGATAATTGATTATAGGGGTGAACTCTTCTCCGCCGATAACCCCAAGGTTGGTGATTGAGAAAGTTCCGTTCCGCATCTCATTCTGGGAAAGCTCTCCCTCTCTGGCTTTTCCGGCTTTCTCGTTCACTTCCTCGGCTATATCCATGATGTTCTTATCGTTAACATCCTCGATTAAAGGGACAAGAAGGCCTTCATCAGTGTCCACCGCTATATTGAAATCGTAGTGTCCTTTAACTACAACGCTGTTGTTTTCTTCATCGAATTCGGAGTTAAGCCTTGGATGTTTCTTCATCGCTAGATAGACTGATTTCATGATGAAAGGGAGATAGGTCAGGTGTGTCTCCACTTTGTCTTTTTTCTCCTCTCTAAGCTCTACCAGCTCTGTTACATCAGCTGTGTCGAAATGGGTGACGTGGGGTGCGGTAAACCGTGATTTCTCCATTTTCTCGGCGATGGTTTTCCTGGTCTGGGATAGTTTGATCCGTTCTTCCTTGCCCTCTATATCTATTTTTGAATCAGGCTCATCAGGTTCTGGCTCTGAACCGTTTTCGGCCTGTTTTAGAACATCTTCACGGGTGATTTTTCCTCCTCTGCCTGTTCCCTCAACTGATTCTATTTCAATATTTTTCTCTCTTGCCAGCTTTCTGACTGACGGGGTTGCCATGACTTCTGACGAGCTTTTTTCGGTGCTTTCATCTGATTTTCGGTCAGCAGTTGAATCTGAAGAACTTTCTTCCTTAGTCTGGAGCACTTCCTCCTCTGTTATCCTTTCACCAGTCTTAATAGTTGAAAGATCTACATTTTTTTCTTCAGCAAGTTTCCTGACTTTCGGAAGAGCCAGTATTTTACCGTCTTCTGTATTGTCTGCCGCCGAGCTTTCATTCTCAGCTTCTACTTGATTTTCTTCACTTTCTGAAACTTCATTCTCGGAGGTTTCTCCGGTTTCAGAATCTCTGCTCTCTTCGGTTTCGCTGGAGCCATCCACATCTAGAATCATTATAACGTCTCCGACCTCTACATTGTCGCCGGGCGAAGCTTTCAGATTCTTCACTTCTCCATCTGAAGGCGCCGGTATATCAACTACGGCTTTATCCGTTTCGGCTTCCCCGACCACCTGATCTTCCTCGACTTGATCTCCTTCCTCTACTTTCCATTCGAGAAACTGTCCTTCTGTAACTCCTTCGCCGGTGTCAGGGAATTCGAATTTAATCTATATCACCTAGAACTCCAGAACTCTTTCCAGGCCTTTCACAGCCCTCTTTTTGTTCGGCATGTAGTAATCCTCAAGCGTGTAGAGCGGATATGGGACGTCAGGCCCGGTAACTCTTTCGACCGGCGCCTCCATGTGAAGTATTTCGTTTTCCTGTATTCTTGAAGCGATTTCTGCTCCGAAGCCTGCGCTTTTCGGCGCCTCGTGGAGAACCATTGCTCTACCGGTCTTCTCCACTGAGTTGTAGATTGTTTCGTAATCAGTTGGATAAATCGTTCTTAAATCTATGATCTCGACATCGGCATCGACTTCATCGGCTGCGTCTTCCGCGACCGGCACCATAGCTCCCCAGGCGATTAATGTAATATCTTCGCCCTCCTGAACTGTTCTTGCTTTCTCAAGTTCGACCTCTTTCTCTCTATCGACTTCTCCCTTGAATGCTCTGTATATCTTCTTAGGCTCAAGGAAGACAACGGGATCGTCAGTCTGAATTGATTTCCTCAGAAGTGAGTAAGTGTCCTGAGGGGTGCTTGGAATCACAACGTGCAGTCCCTCTGCATGCGCAAAGAATGCTTCCGGCGACTCCTGATGGTGCTCCAGGGCGTTTATACCTCCGCCGTAAGGAGCCCTCATGGTTAAAGGAACGGTGTAGTCGCCTCTGCTTCTTATTCTCATTCTTGCTGCGTGCTCTTTTATCTGGTAAAATGCGAGGTAGGAGAAACCTGAGAACTGCATCTCAACTACCGGTCTGAAACCGTACAGACTCATACCTACAGCTGTACCTGCGATACCTGATTCGGCTAGAGGGGAGGAGAAACATCTTTTCTCACCAAACTCGTCCTGAAGTCCTTCGGTAGCTCGGAAAACACCTCCGTCTTCTCCTACATCTTCTCCATACGCTATTACTTTTTCATCTTCTTCCATTTCGTCGTGGAGCGCTGCGTTAACCGCTTCAACTATGTTCATTTTCTCTGACATCACTGATCTACCTCCAGGTTTTCTTTAAGCCGTTTTTTCTCTTTTTTCATCATTTCCGGCATTTCGCCGTACACATAATCAAATAACTCATCGAATTCAGGTTCGTCAGCGTCGATTGCTTTTTGCGCTGCCTCATTCACTTTTTCCTCTGCTTTTTCTCCATAATTTTCAAGTTCGTCGCTCCAGATACCGTTTTCTTCCAAGTATTCTCTGAAACGTTTGATAGGATCTTTTTTCTTCCACTCCTCTACTTCTTCCTCATTCCTGTATCTTGTTGAGTCGTCCGAGGTTGTGTGATCTTCCAGTCTGTATGTAACTGCCTCGATCAGTACAGGTTCGCCGTTCTCCGCTTTCTCTCTGGCTTCATTTACAGCTTTGATAACTGCTAGAATATCGTTTCCATCCACCTGTATCCCGTCTATCCCGTATGCCATTGCTTTCTGCGCGATCGTCTCCGATTTTGTCTGTCCTTCTCTAGGCATTGAGATAGCGAACTGGTTGTTCTGAACAAAAAAGATAGAATGGCCTGAATACACACCTGAAAAGTTGAGTGCCTCGTGGAAATCTCCCTCTGAAGTTGACCCGTCTCCGGTAAATCCTAGAACTATGTTTTCGTCGTCCTCAAACTCCATAGCCATCCCCAGTCCGGCGGTGTGAAGGTTCTGAGTTCCTACCGGGATCGCTACCGGCAGAGTATTCAGCTCGGAGAGATCTTTCTGGCCATTGGCATCACCCATCCATCTCTGGAAGATTTTGTCGAGAGGCGCACCTCTCATGATGAAAGCGGCGGTCTCCCTAAAGCTTGGAACTATCCAGTCATCCTCTTCCACCGCGAAAACAGATCCGATCTGGGCTGCTTCCTGACCTTTGTGAGGCGCGTAAGTCGATATTTCTCCTCTTCTCTGCAGGGAGAAAGCTTTTTCATCGAATTTTCTGGCCAGAACCATTTTTCTGTATAACTTTTTCAGCTCTTCTTCATCTAGATCAAGGTTTTCGCCTGAGTCCATCACCTCGATCTTTTCTATGCTTCCTGAGAATACTTCTTCGCGCGACATTATAATTGAAAAATCCACTATGATTGAATATAAAGGGTTGTTTGCGACCTCTCGGTGAATATCCGGTGGATTGAAAACGCTCAAAACCTAAAACAGTAGTATGAATGAAGAGAAAGCAGTTGAAGCTTTAAAGTACGCACTGAGCAGAGAGGTTCTGAAGCTTTTCGCAGTTATAGTTCTCGGGTGGCTGATGATCGCAGTTGGGATCTACCTCTCAGCGGATCCCTGGAGGTTCAGGTTTATACTCTACAGACTGCTTGAGCCGGTTCTCTATCTTGGAGGGACTTTAATCTTCTACGCAGGATTGGTTGCTCTGCTGTACAAAGTTATCAGAGATGCGACAACAGGTTTGTGACTTCCAGGTGAAGCCGGTAACCTAAATAACGGAGAGAAGGAAACCTTAACCAATGCTGGAAAATCTTTTCTGCCCCGACAAAGTTGCGGTGGTTGGAGCATCCCGCCACAAAGGAAAGACAGGCCACGAAATATTTGACAACCTGATCCACGGCTTTGAGGGCGAGTTATACCCTGTAAACCCGAAGGCAGACGAAGTTGAGGGAAGAGAGGCGTTTGACGAGATACCTTCCGACACCGATATGGCAGTAATTGCTGTGCCTGGAAAGATCGTACCAGAAGTTATGAGCCAGTGCGGGAAGAAAAACGTCAAGTCAGCAATAATAGTGTCTGCAGGGTTCTCTGAAACAGGTAACACGGAAAGAGAGCAGAAAGTAGTAGAAATAGCGGAGGAAAACGATATAGAACTGCTCGGGCCGAACGTTCTAGGACTAATAAACACTGAAAATTCGATGAACGCCAGCTTTGCGTCGAAGATGCCTGAGGAGGGCGGAATATCTTTTATGAGTCAGAGCGGAGCTTTCTGCACGGCAATACTCGACTATGCAAAGGCTGAGCATATCGGCTTCCGGCACTTTGTCTCTTTGGGGAACAAGGCGGTTTTGAACGAGGTTGACCTCCTGGAAAAATGGAAGGAGGACGAGACCGAGGTTATACTATCCTACACAGAAGGCATCGAAAACGGGAAGGAGTTCATCGATGAGGCGGAGAAAACATCCCGCGAAAAACCGATTGTAATGGTTAAATCCGGCAGAACAGATGAAGGAGGCTCTGCAGCTTCTTCACATACCGGATCTATCGCTGGGAGCTACGAAGCCTACAAAGCTGCTTTTAGAAAATCCGGTATTATCGAGGCAGAGTCCAACAGAGAGCTTCTCAATTTTGGAAGAGCATTTGATTACCAGTCGCTTCCTGAAGGCCAGAAAGTAGCTGTAATAACGAACGCTGGAGGCCCAGGGGTTATAACCGCTGACGAGATCTCCGAAAGAGATCTTTCCCTGGCCGAGATCTCTGAAGATTCACATGAAAAACTTGAGCAGTCGATGCCGGAGGAAACAACTGTAAATAATCCGCTTGATGTAATAGGCGATGCAGGACACGAGAGATACAGCAAGGCATTGGAGATTCTGGGACAGGATGAGAATATTGATTCAATAATCGTTCTACTCACCCCTCAGGCCAACACCGAGATAAAGAAGACTGCAAAAACTATAGCCAACCAAACCGAAGAAATCGAAAAACCGGTTATGGCTTGCTTTATAGGGGAGAAAGATGTCCAGAAAGGAATAGATATACTTGAAAAAGAGGGAATACCCGACTTTCAGGATCCGAAGGATGCGGTGAAAGTTCTCAAACAGATGAACAAGTACAGAGAGTTTCTTGAAACAAGATATACTTACAGAGATATTGACTACAGTCAGAGAAAGGCAGAAAACGCACTTGAAAATTTGAACGGCTACAGCGATGCCGAAAAGCTTTTCTCCGCCTACAATTTTGATCTTGCCTTGACTGAAGTAGCTGAAGCACCTTTACCCGCTGTTAATTCAGCTCAGAACGTTGGATATCCTGTTGTCCTCAAGGTCGACTCGCCTGATGTAAAGCACAAAACAGATATAGGTGCTGTCAAAACCGGGCTTGAAAACAAGGAAGAGGTTAGAGACGCCTTCGATGAAATCATCAACAACGTTCATATCAATGCCTCAGGATCCACTATAAATGGGGTTCAGGTACAGGAACAGCTGGATGGACTGGAGATAGCTCTGGGTATGAAGCGAGATCCACAGTTCGGCCCTATGATAATGGTCGGGCTCGGAGGCATTTACATAGAGGTCTTCAACGATGTAAGCTTTGGAATTGCCCCGATCTCCGAGCAGGAAGCACAGCAGATGATAGACGAACTGGAAAGCCATGAAATATTCGAGGGAGCGAGAGGAGAGGAACACGACCTAGAACCGGTTAAAGACGCTATAATCCGGCTTGGGGAACTAGCTCTCAACCATGAAGAGATATCTGAGATCGATCTGAATCCTGCAATTTTGAGAAACGGGAAGCTGTATATTACCGATATAGTTGTGGAGAAAAGATAGTTTTTCCATATATGGAAGGATCTGGTTTGAGCCCACAGAGTTTTTGAATTTCTTCCACAATGAGTTTCTATGGTTGATCGAGAAGAAGCACTGGAACTTCACTCTGAAAATCCGGGAAAAATTTCTGTAGAACCTTCTGTAGAAATCAACGGTGTAGAAGATCTGAATCTTGTCTATACTCCTGGTGTGGCTGAGCCGTGCAGGGAAATAGCGAAAGACGGAGGAGAGGCTTACAGATACACTTCCAAAGGAAATCTGGTTGCGGTTGTGTCGGATGGAAGTGCAGTTCTTGGCTTAGGTGATATCGGCCCGGAAGCTTCAATGCCTGTTATGGAGGGTAAAGCCAATTTAATGAAGAAGTTTGGAGAAGTTGATGGCTTCCCGATCTGCATAAACGCTGATTCAGCCGAAGATATAATTGAACATGTTGAACGAGAATCTCCGACCTTCGGTGCGATCAATTTAGAGGATATCAAAGCACCGAGATGCTTCAAAGTCGAGGAAGGGTTAAAGGAAAGACTGGATATACCTGTTTTCCACGATGACCAGCACGGCACTGCGATAGTTGTTGGTGCAGCGGTTCAAAACGCACTGGAGCTGGCAGGTAAAGATCTCAAGGATTCCAGAATAGCTATTTCAGGGGCAGGAGCCTCAGGGATTGCTGTAGCGAACTTTCTTCTGGAAGCTGGAGTTGAGAACATTGTGCCGGTAGATTCCTCAGGCATTCTCAGAAAAGATGATGAAAATGAATACAAAGCAGATTTAGCTGAAAGAACATTGGCTTCACAAGAATCAGGTTCTCTTGAGGATGCAATGAAAGACGCAGATGTTTTTATTGGTCTTTCAGCGCCTGGAATTGTTTCAAAGGAGATGGTAGAGTCGATGGCAGATAAATCTATTGTTATGGCGCTTGCTAACCCTGAACCGGAGATACTGCCGGAGGATGCACAGGAGGCAGGAGCTTTCATCACGGCTACAGGCAGATCAGATTTTAACAACCAGGTAAACAACTCGCTGGCGTTTCCAGGTGTTTTCAGAGGCGCGTTAGATGTCCGAGCTTCTGAAATCAATGAGGAAATGAAGATTGCGGCTTCAAAGGCTATCAAGGATTTTGTCGATCCTGAGAAGGATAAAATTGTGCCGGAAACGCTGGATAAAACACTTGCTATGGAGATAGCTGAGAAAGTTGCAGAAGCTGCCAGAGAAACCGGTGTAGCCCAGGAGTAAAAACCGTTCAATTTTTAGTTGTTACAGCCTGTGATTTATCCATGGACTCTGAAGTAAAGCAAAACTATATTGAGGCCGGAAGGGTTATCCAGAAAGCCAGGAAAAAAGCCAGGGAAGTAGCGGAACCTGGTGTAAATCTGAAAGTTATCGCTGAGGAAGTCGAAAGTTTGATCAGGGAAGAAGGCCTGGAACCGGCTTTTCCTGTGAATGTTTCGATAAACGAACAGGCAGCACATTACACACCTTCAAAAGACGAGGGAAGAGTTCTGAAAGCTGACGATGTTGCCAAGATCGATATAGGAGCTCATTCAGATGGATACATTGCCGACACCGCATTAACTGTCAATCCTTCCGGCAGTAATCAGGAGATGGTTGATGAGGTTGAAAAAGCTCTTGAGAAAGCTCTGGAGTTTATTGAACCTGGAAAAACTGTTGGAGAGTTCGGCAGGTACATGGAATCTCAGATATCTGATGATTACCAAGTTGTAAGAAACCTTACAGGCCATTACCTGGGAAGATATACTCAGCATGCAGGGGTTTCAATTCCCTGTGTAGACAACGCGTCATCACATGAATTCAAGGAAGGTGATGCTGTGGCGATCGAGCCTTTCTTAACTGATGGAGCGGGTAAGATAAAGAACGGTAAGCCCGGCAATATCTACAAACTGGAGCAGGACAAAAATGTTAGAGGCAGAATAGAAAGAAAGCTCTTGGGTCAGATCAAGAACTTTAACGGTCTTCCATTCACCACTAGATGGATCGATAACTATAACGGGAGGAAGAAGATGGCTATGAACAAACTGGTTCAGTCAGGTATAGTTAACTCCTATGAAATTCTTAACGAAGAGAACAGCGGGACTGTGGTACAGGCAGAGCACACTGTTCTTGTCGGTGCTGGAGAAGAAGGCGAGAATATAGTTACGACGAGGAAGGAATAGAACAGATCTCTGGGTTTCCGATGTCAGCTATGAAGTAGGATAGTAAAGCCATTCCAGCTATTTTTACCAGTGTTCCCTGGAAAGGTAGAACAGTTATTATACCTGTAAGGCCGATCAAACTGAGTAAACCGATTCCACATCCTGCGCATCCTGCTATCAGGAATCCTGGTGCGATTCCGGAGAGATTTCTTTTTCTGATCCCGGTATTTTTGAACTGGGTGTATGTGTTAGTTATTATTACACCGATTAAAACCGAGTAAGAAAGGTTGAGGACAACTTCTATCCATCCTCCGTTCAGGTATAGACCTCTAACTGTGAATGAAACCGCTGGTATCCAGTACTCTATACCTGCCAGAAACATCTGTGAAGAATAACCTATACTTGTTGAGAGAGCTATTAGTATAAAGAAAATAAGTGAAATGAATACGGTTGAAAACGCTTTCTTTCTCGAGTTGAAAGCTGATCCAAATCCTTTTCTCAGTCCTTGCCTGAAATCTTCTGTATTCATCTTTTTACTGCAGAGCTTCTTCGATTGTCGATTCAAACCTTGAGTACGGCTGGGCGCCTTCAATCATCTGATCGTTGATGAAGATTGTCGGTGTAGCTTTTGCTCC
>JBLGBS010000015.1:0-18883 GCA_047617985.1 Candidatus Nanohaloarchaea archaeon
TCATTCCTTGCCCTGGCTCGTTGTGAGCTAAAGCCGAGGTTATCAGTGTTAGTATTGAAACAGTCTTGATGGAGATTTTGCGGAGCATCAGTAGTTCACCTATCATATAATGATATGTCTATCTTTATATTCTATTCTATAGCTCACCCAAGTTTTATCCTGATGTTGTCGCCGTCCCTGATAATGTATTCCTCGGGGTTCTCCAGTGTTTCTCCGTTTGCTTTAACTGTGAGATTGGCTGGTTCGCCGTTGCAACTGGTTTGTCCGTAGATACTGTCTTCTGTAAATTCTGTTCCCAGTTGGTCTAATACCCAGTCAAGTGTGGCTTGTTCCTTGTTTCTTCGGACTCCTTCCAGGTGGAAACGGGTTTCTCCGTGTGTATGTGCGAGCATCTGTCCACCCTGTGGAACACGGTTCTCTCCACAGACTGAAATTTGGTAGTTAGCGTGCCAGTGAACAGGCTCACCAATGCCGATACTGGAGTTAGTGACGGGTCGAGAGCTGTCAATATTCTGTGCTGCAAGAAAACCTCCGCCTATAACTAATATTCCGAGAACTGCAGCTATTCCGCCGTATTTAATCTTCTGTTTGCGATTATGCTTCTTGGTCTTCTTTTTCTCTTTTAGCTTGTTGAGGCTGCGTTTCTTACTGTTCTTGTCGTGACCCGACATTTCTTCTTTGTGGTTTTCAAGTTCGTGTTCAAGTCTTTCTTCTTTGCTCGAAAAGTCTTCTTTACAGTATTCACAGTTGTTTTCGCTCATTCTTAGGTTCTCCTCGTTTAGCTGTTTGTCCATTCAGTTTTCCAGGTTTCCATCTTTTCCACTTCTTCCTGCTGGACATATATCATTCGTTGTGCGAGTTCTACTACTTTCTCTGATTTCCCGTTCTGGACTTCTGCTCTTGCCATCTGGATACCTCCCTCGTGGTGTTCAGTCATTAATTCTGAGAATAGTAAGTCAAATTCTCGTCCGTCACTCTGTCGTAATTCGTTCATTTCTTGTTGTGTTGCCATTCCTGCCATTCTGTGTCCTCTTGTTGGACGGTTGAAACCTGCTTCACGCAGCCATTCACTCATTTTCTGGTTTTCCCTTGTCTGTGCCTGTGAAATATTCTCAGAAAGTTCCAAGATGTTTTCGTTGTCTGTCCTGTTTTCCGCTAATTCAGCCATTTCTATTGCCTGGTCGTGGTGGATTATCATCATATTCATAAACATCAAATCGGCTCTGTTAAACTCTGAAACTTGGTCTGATGGCTGGTTAGGCATTCCAAACATTCCGAAGGAGGCTGTAGCAGCCAGGATTAGAACGGCTATGCCAGCGAATAGTATTTTCCTGTTTCGTTCAGTGATGTTCATATCCGACCACTGTTTTCATATTTTGACATATCATATATTGAAGTGTCGGTTAATTTTATAGCTTTCTCCATTCTAAACACCACTATGCCTGAACTAAACTTGAACCATATCTACCGTGTCTACACACTTCTACTACTGAAAACAGGTTCTCGACACGGATACGAAGTAATCGATAAAATCGAAGAAATGACGGGCGAAGAACCCAGCACATCACATATCTACCCATTCCTCTCAGAACTTGAAGAAAACGGATACATAAACTCAGAGAAAGGAAGCAGAGGTAAGAAAACATACTCACTGACTGAAGACGGCAAACAGCTTGTATCCGAACAGCTCAACTCATTTGGAGAAATGCTTCACGCAGCCATCCAAGACGAGATAAAGGAGTGCAGTCACTGCGACTGTGAGATATACGACAACGGCTACGAAGAAGACGGTAAAATATACTGTTGCAAGCACTGTGCCTCCTCAACTCAATAAATAGAACTACGAGATAATTATGGCAATCATCCCTTCAGTTTTTCACGGAGGCAGCGATGACCTAAACCACGCTCTCAGTCATCTATCTTGGAAAGAACTTGCTATAGGATTTGGAATTGTAATTGTAGTATTTCTAATTGTTCTGCTGGTTGCAGTATTGACCAACTAATCGGAGAAATAAACTATCTAATTAGTCACCGATTCTGAACTGTTGTTAACGAGTTATCAGTAATTAAACACCAAATTATAAGCCAAGATGAATATTAATTGGAAATATATGGCACAGGTTCAGAGAACTGACATTCAAGGCTCACAGAACGAGTTCTGCAGTGTCTATAATGTGGAAGTAGAGACGGAGAACTATACCTATTTCTTCGCCTTTGAATCGAGTTTCTATAGCTGCCAAAGGAGAGACGACCGAAAAACAGTTGAATCAGGCACGGAATCAGGGTTAGAAGAAATGGACGAAGAATCGGTTGAACAGTTCTGTAGAAGGAAAGTGAAAGAATACGAAGAAATGGCGGAAGCCTAAATCATAAATCACCCTCCGCCTTGAAGCTGTAGCTACCTTCCTTGGATATTATCAGGTGGTCGAGGAGCTGGACATCGAAGGTCTCTAAGGCGGTCTGAACTTCTTCGGTTGCTGTTAGGTCGGAGCTGGATGGCTCGCAGTTGGACGAGCAGTGGTTGTGGACTAAGATGACTGCTGATGCATCGGTAAGCACCGCCGTCCGTGCAACATCCCTGACATCCAAGCTGGTCTTAACTGACTGACCCAAAGAAATCAGCTTGTCTCCGATTATCTCGTTGCTGTTGTTGAGGTAGACGGCGTAGAGATGCTCCTTCTGCTTCTTCCGAAGATAACTATACCTTTGCTTCAACTCCTGCAGCGTGGCGATGGAGTCTCTTTCATCCTCGATTACTTCTGCCTCTACCTGGATTGTGCCGAAGCTGTATTCCATCTGCTGACACCTCCTGAGAAAAGAGAAAATTGATGGCAGGCTTAGAGTTTGCCTGCCTCGCCAGGCAAGCCTTTTTCGTTTCTCTCTATCATCACTACTTCTTTCTCGGCTCTTTCTCTGGCGATTGAGTCATTCAGAGCGTGCCCACATCCTTTGCAGATGTCTCTGGTCGGAGGGTTTGTGTGATTGCAGTTTCCACAGTCCTGTTTCGCTAAGACCTGGAAGCGGGATGGAACATCTACTTCAATTCCCTGCTTCTTCTTCCTTTGGAAGTCGTCAATCTCCTCTGGGTCGAGGACATAATCCTTGACCTGTGTTGTGGACTTCCATCCGCCCTTTTGAAGGATGTCATCATCTACTTCCAGCTCTGTGAAGTAGTTATAGAAGGTCGCCATAGAATAACGGAAGCTGTGCGGATTTACACGCTTGCTTTCTTCCTCTTTTCCTTCTATAACTAAGCCTGCTTCTTTTCCAAGTTTTTCGAGAATCTGTGAGACTCTTTTCTTGGATAGCTGGTCTCCTGCTTCGTTGACTTTTTCTCCCGTGGAAGTGTCGTAACCGTCTTCCTTGGTGCAGAATAGGTGTGCGTCTGGGTCATCGCTGCGTGGATGGTTCTCTAACCAGTTCTCGATGAGATGTGTGAGCCGTGTGGCGTAGATGGTTCTGCGTGGTGGAAGCGATTTGCACTTCTGGTTTAGAAGACTTATCTGATAATGTGAGTCGTGTCTAACCAAGTGCCGTATCTTGACATCTCGCAGCGTTTTCAATCTACAGCCTGTTAGGTAGAGGAAGAGTGGCATTAGCTGGTCTCTTTTGTTATTGGCTTCTGCTGACATCTCCATTACTTCGTCTGGGAAGATGAAGTCGTAATGCCTCGTTCTATCTCCTTTGTCGGGGTGTGTGGTGTCTGTGACATCGGAGTTCAGTATTCGCCAGATTCTCTGTGGTCTCTCTGATTGTGGGAATACTGTCTTGTAGAACTTGTTGAGGCAGACTCTTCTGTCCCGTTTGGTGTCTGGTGCTACATCTTGGTTGTTGATTGCTGAAGCCAGGGGACGAATATCTTCCATCTGTGCTTCCATCAACGGGAAGTTGACGAACGGTAGAATCTGTCCGAACTGAGTGATATACTTCTTGATTCTGCCGTCCTTGATGTCCTTGTCGGGAACTGCTGAGAGTTCTTCTACGAACTCTGTAATTGCGTCAGCGTCTGACTGATAGATGTCGTGGTCTGTAAGAAGTTCTCGGGTTTTGCGTTCGACTTCAGGCGATACTACGCTTGAGTCGATGTCGATTTGAATTTCGTGTGGTGTGTCGTCTTCTTGTTCTTGGTGTTGTGTTTGCATTGTTGAGGTCACCTTGTTTCAGTGACCTCTCGGGCTGATTGTCGCCAATCAGACTTTCGGAGAAGACTTTTTCTTCTCCTTAACTTTCACCATTCACCTCTCTTCCCCACAAAGAGGTGCGAATGCCCACATATCGCCGAGAGGGCGTATAGGATGTGAAAACCTGCTTCTCGAAAACCCACGAGCTGTGGGCTGTTGAAGCAAATTTTCACAAAGCCCCGAGAGGGATTTGAACCCTCGGTCTGTCCCTTTCTTGCCGTTCTTGTTTGGAAGCCACCGGAGGTGGTTTATCGCATGCCGCACTGGGCGACAGCAGGCGTTACAAGGGGACCGCTCTAGCCAGACTGAGCCATCGAGGCGTCTGGTATTTACGAAAAGTTGGTGAAGAGTTAAATAAGGTTGGAGTAAGGGACTATTTGATATATTTTGCTTCCTGTTTTTTCGGTAGGATGACTGTAATTAAAGGAGAGTTGAATGATCCGAATTCCGGCCGGGTTTCTGTTTCCCCTGATTTTGAGACTGCGGTTGTCGGAGACTTGGATCGTTACTGTGATGATCTGAAGTACGTGGAGGTTGACGGTTTAAAGATTGAGAGTCCTGTGGAGATTGATTTTCTCGATAGTTCTGTAAACTTCAGGCGTGTGCCGGTAGGAAGTATATCGCGTTACAGATACTCCGGCAGAGATTACAGCCCGGATTTCTTTGATGATATTATTATGGAGGATGAGTCGATGAGGAGAGCTCCTTCAGTGGTTGGATCAGGGAACGGCTATGAAGTAGTTGACGGCAACTCTTATTTCGAGGCTTACCGGAAGAAACGGAACGAAGACTACATCTGGGTGAGGATCCACGACTACAGTTCTGAAGAGTCGCTGGATCATTTTCTGCAAGATCATTTTCCGTGCAGTAGAGCTGAACTTGAGTCCGGGAGCTGGTACAGTGATGAGGAGATTGACAGAACTTTGAGCAATCTTTCTGGAGATCTCGGTACAGAGATCAGTTTGTCGGAACTGGAGGAATCAGAAAGATTAGGTTTTAATGTAGATAGAATAGGATGGTGAAAAATTGAGGGTTTTAAGTTACATCGACATCCGCATCATCGACGTCTGCGTCTGGGCCTCTCTGTTTGATTTCTTTCTTCTTTGCGTCTTTTATTCTGTTGACGTTGATGCTTCTTGTGCATTCAGGGCATTCGATCCACCACGGCCGGTTTCCTAGTTCCTGGTCGTCGTCCCATTCGTTTCCGCAGTAAGGGCATTCGATCTCGTAGTAGAAGGTTTCGTTGTCGTAGGAGAACATTTTGACTCTTCCTGTTTTTTCCCCTTCGTCATTTTCTACTTCTCTGTTGGTGACGTATTCTGCCCTTTCGTAGTCGATTTCTTTCATACTATCATGATTAAGTCTTGGTTAAAGTTTAAATGTTTTCCAAAGTTCAGGGTTCTCCGCTCCAGAAAATCGCTGATTTTCGATCACGTAAGCATTTCTCTGTAGATTAGTTCCTGCTCGTCTTTCTCCGGCATTTCGATCTCCACTTTCTCAGTTCCTTCAATATCGGTGATTGATTTCTTTATTCCGAGTTCTTCTTCAGGTTCTTCTGACTTAAGTTTCTTGATATCCGGGTTGTATTTCCTGAGCTGTCGGAGATCCCATTCACGGTCTGTCTCTAGAACCGTGAGATTCCATCCCTGAACCGTCGCAAGGAAGGCTCGAACTGCATCCTCCCTGCTCTCCAACCGGGTATATGCCAGCTCGTCGACCGGTTTCCCTTTCAGTCCTTTATGAGTCTCGCTCCCTACTACTTCGAAGCTTTTGATACCGGGAACTCTCTCAAGCACTTCTTTTTCATCTACTTCCACCTCGATTATTTCCTCCTTGATTTCCACTTCATTGACTCTTTTCTCCAGGTTCTCCTTTAGCTGGTGAATGTTCTCTGTTGGTGTGATTTTTGCCTTCATAACCACTCATTGTTCACAAAGGCTTTTATTTGGAGCTCGAGAAGTCTAGTACATGGGACTTTTCGACGATACTGCATCCAGCAAGAAAGGCGAGGTAAGGATTGGAGTTCCGGATGAGGAAAAAGATAACTCTAAGCTCAGGAGCGAAGTTGAATCAAAAATGGATACTAGCTCAGGATCCAGCCGGTCTTCAGCAGGAAGTTCTTCAGGTGAGGTCTCCAGAAAGGAGCTTCACAGGCAGAACGAGAGGATTATCAATCTGCTTGAAAAACTGGTCGATGATGATAACAAAATGGAAACCAGCAGTAATCGGATTACTGATAGGGAAAGCGGAAAAACTGAAGATGATGGTATGAGAGGTGGAATGGATGAGCTATTATGATAATGTAAAAGACGATGTTAAAGACAAAAATTCAGGTTCAAAATCCAGCTCCGGAGGCGGTGCACCGTCTTTCGACACTCTGAAGGAAGCAGCTGAGGAAACTTCGGAGGAGGAAGATGAAGAAAACAAGGGAGACTCCACTCCTATAGAGGTTCTGGAGGAGGGAGGGCTTCGAAAGGAGAGCTCGCAGAACCAGCAGAGCAGTCAACAGTCCTCAAACAATAGTTCGGGCGGTGAGAAAACTTCTCAGAGTCAGAGAGCTGAGGCTGTTGGTTCCTCGGAAATTGAGTCCAAGCTGGACAGGATTATAGAGCAAAATGATAAAATGATTGAGATTCTGGAAAGCTTCGCGTCTTAAACCACTTTCACGTTAATTTTTCTTCTTCCTTCTGAAGTGCTTTCCATTTCCTCTCTCAGCTCCATATCAACTGACAGCTTCTTGTAAGTATCTCCTTCTTTGAACTCCAGTTCTACTCTGCTGTCCTGGTTAGGCTCGATCTGTACTTCCTCTCTGCCCTTGAAGCTCAGTCCTACTTCTCCTTCTCTGAGCTTGTCGGCGAAGTTGTCAAGGAAGTTTGCAAGTTCTTCGTCTGAAAATTCAAAGTCGAGGTCTACCTCTTCGGTTGCCATAGGTAATAAAGAAAGAGAAAAGGTTTTATTTTTTAGTGGTGGTTACGGATTTAATCCTTCTTCATCAGCTTTCTTGAGAGGAAGTGATCCTTCTCCTCCAGTTCTCTGATTGATTCAATTGCAAACAGGTATCCTGCTCCCATCATTACTACTCCAAGGAATGCCGGCCCGAGATCTGCTACCTGAGAAAGCGGGTAGAGTCCGGATAGGACAAGCAGTGTTCCCAGCACGAAAAGCGTGAAAGATACCGCAACCTCCTGATTGGTTGTCATCTTCGGAAGTCCGAAACGGTCTTCTTCAGGTTCTTCTGTCATGTTATATCAAGCTCCGATGAGTCGATTTCTTTGCTTCCGGGGGTAAACGCTGACGGCAGGTGGACGTGGTAGACGCCCTCTGTCTTCCGTATAACCAGCGGAACCTCCTTCAGTAGACGTGAAACGTTTATGTTGTACACGCCTTCTTCCTCGACTACAATAGAGTCTAAATCAAACTTGAACTTAATGTTTTCCCTTTCCTCGAGCCCTTCCTCAACCATTTCCTCGATATCGGAACGTACTTCAGCTCTCTCATCCTCTGAAAGATCCTCTTCCTCGGGCTCGTTCTCGTAAATAAATAATGATGAACCGCATTCACATCCGTCAATTAGCTCTTCAGAATCATCTTCGTACGTGTTACCGCAGTTCATGCATTTGTGAGGCATTATTTGCACCTAGGAGCTTTCCTCTTCCATTTTGGCAAGGAATGATACTGTGTCTTTCTCCTCTTTGATTTTCTCCATAACCCTTGAGTTCCCTACAATTGTGATTCCTCTGCGGTAATCCTCGTTCAGGAATTTGTCGTATACAAAGTTTCTGGCTTTTTCCAGCCTAGTATTTTCCGAGTTAAGCCCCATGAACTCTACTCCCGGGAAATCGTCATCTACCTCTTCCATAGAAGTCTTGATAAGCTCTCTTTTCTCGCCTGGAGCCCATGATTCCTCAAGTACCAGTACTGCGTTGTCTTTCACTTTTTCGAGCACTAGCTCTAGCTTCTCCTCGAACTCCACGCTGTTAAGCTTCTCTTTCGATAGAAACTCGATTGTTACTCCGTCTTCTCCCATCTAACTTAACCTTTCGATTATTTCCTCATAAAGTTTGTCTATGTTTGTGCCCTCTTTGGCGGAAATCTCCAGTACCGGATGCTGAGGGAATGCATCCCGAACCCTTTCCGGCTCCGCATCTTCAAGATCTACCTTGTTTGCGAGAACCAGGATAGGGATATCTTTGGCTTCCAGGTTTCCAATTATTGTTACGTTTACCTGGGTGTAAGGGTCTTCTGTTGCGTCAAAGATTACTAGGCATGCATCGACATCGTCAAGATACTTGATCGCTTCGACAATTCCTTTTGTCGCTTCTTTTGCTCTGCCTTTGGCCTCATCCTCTTCTAGGCCGTGTTCTGTGAAGTCTTTGAAATCGACGTTTGTCGAGATTCCAGGCATGTCAAGAAGGTTGATCTCCAGAGATCTTCCGTCGTCCGCTTCTATAGTAACTTTTTCCTTTTTCTCTACAGCTCGAGTTTCGTGAGGGACTTCTGAGATATCGCTCATTTCCTCGCCGGTTAGATCCTTCGAGATCTGGTTTGCGAGAGTTGATTTACCTGCGTTTGGCGGTCCGTAAATACCGATACCGATATCGTCCTTTCCTGAATCGCTGAACAAGTTGTTGAAAAGTTCCTTCAAACGCTTTATCATGTTGACACCAGTTAATACTAAATCCGTTCCATAGGTATAAAAACTATTTGATTTATCCGAGGCCGTGAAACAGGCCGGAAACCTGATGCTTTTTAATTAAAGTTTGGAACAAAAACTCCCGTGTGAAAACTGAAAAAGGCGTTATCATAGTAGCATACAAGAACCGGAGAAAACCCCGCTTCGTGGTTATGAACCGGACAAAGAACTGGGAGGGCTGGGAACTACCCAAAGGCCACCTTGAAAACGATGATTACAGAGAGACTGTCAAACTAGAGCTAAAAGAGGAGGCCGGAATTGAAGACGATCATATCAAAGAAGTCTCCGATCTCGACCACACCGCGGAATGGAGTTTTGAAGACGGTGGCGAAGAAATCAAAAGAGAGTACAGAGCTTTCACTGTCGAACTGACTGAAGACGCATTTATCGATGTAAACTCCAATCCTCATGATGAGCACGAACAAGGTTTTTTCTTCAGAGAGCAGGATGCAAAGTCCCTCTTGACCTACGACAACAATATCGAGGTTCTGGAGAAAGCTATTGAAGAGATCGAAGACTGATTCGCCAGAGTTTTAACCTTCGGCAACAATTCTTTCCTAGGTGAAATAAAAAATGACACAGCCAGAACAGATACTGGAATTATACCAGTTCGAGGGATGCCCTTACTGCTCAAAAGTAAGATCGAAAATGACAGAACTTGGAATCGACTTTATCGCAAGACAGGTAGACCCGGACGATCGATCAAGAGTTGAAGAAGTATCAGGACAGACAAATGTACCGGTCTTAGTTGATCCAAACACGGATACAGTTATGCCTGAGAGCGATGATATCGTAGAATACCTAGAAGAACACTACTCGTAGGATTCTCTGGCATAGCTCTCCCAGCGTCTCTCACCCTTAAGGACAGCTTCAACAGTCTCCTTGAATTCGCCCAGTTCAGGCTCTTCATTGGATCCAAACATGAACGCGTGGTGGAGTTCGTGCTCATCCAGTACGTCATAGTCATCTATCTCTAGAGCCTTCGATGTCTCTTCAATCATTTCTTCGTATATCTGGTTGGAGGGCTTCTGCTTGTCGTGTTTCACACCGAATTCTTTTTTCGACTGCAGAACGAAGTCGTTAAACAGCTTGTAAGCCTCCTCCCACTGCTTCATCTTTACTGAGGAGTAAATCGCTCCGACATCTTCTAATGTCATTTCATCTTTGTCAATGCTTAAGCGATCCGGCTTGCTCATAGATCAACATTAGCGACACCACAATTAAATATCTTTCGTTATCCGCCAGTGACAAATAAGTGGAAAGACGTGTGATTCAGACTTCCAGAATTTGAACAGTAATAGTTTGGACCGGCCCAGATTTGAACTGGGGATCTCCACGTGTCTGACTTTGATGCCCGATTCTTGGAAGGCATTCAGAGGATGCCTTGTTGCGTATCTTGAAGACCAAATGTCTTCTGCTCCAGAAAACCTCTTCCGAGGTTTTTGGTAATCGAGCGTAACCGATTGTTATCAGCGTGGCGCTATAACCTGGCTAAGCTACCGGTCCATGCTTTGTATAGAATTTTTAGTTGGGTAAGGGTTTTTAATGCATCCCCCGGTATCGATAGTTTTTAACCCGATTAATTATAAATCGTTGCTGTGAGCCTTGAGTCCGAGTACCGGAAGGATGTTGAGAAGATTGGCGAGTCAATGGAGAGCGTGGTTTCCCGCCACAAGGCTTCCAAACTGAAGTCTTTCCTGGATCAAATTCTTCCGATCGCACTGCTTTCGCTCACTTTTGTACTTATATTTAGTCTGGCGATGCCTGTAACAGATAAAATGGCGGTCTACATCAACTATCTGAACTGGGCGGTCGTGTTCTACTTCGCCTCGAGGCTAACAGTCGAGCTCCGGTTGTCTGATCACAGAGAAAAGTTTGTCCAGAACCATTTACTGGATTTCCTGCTCGTGATTCCTGCTTTCTCAGTGCTAAAGCAGGTTAAACTGGTCGAGATGATCGCCGAGATCGAATTGTTCGAAGAGGAGAACGCCATGATCTCAGCTACATTCTTCAAGGAGGCTGGGATAGCAGCTCAAGCAACTAAGATCACAAGGATCGTTAAGAGAAGTATAGGTCTGTAAAATGGGCTCGACGGGATTTGAACCCGCGACTACCGGCTTTCTTGCTCCAAAAATTGGAATCCATGCGTAGCATGGTTTAACGCGTGTTAATCTCCGCGTCAGGAGTTAAAAGGCCGGTGCTCTGCCAGACTGAGCTACGAGCCCAACAAACTTTCAGGCTAAGTTTGATCAAGCCTGAGGCATTCAACTGAATGCCTATCTACTCGGTTTCCTGTTCGAATGTTCCGTACTGAATGTTTTCAACCGAGCTGTACGGAATGAATATTTTTTCCGCCTTGATTCTGTGAGCGGTTTCTTCCTCGGTCATTATGTAGGGTTCTTCTGCTTCTATTCCTGTGTCCTGTCGAGTTAGTTTGTCAGTGTCTTTGAGCAGAAAGTCGCCTGATTTGCTGAGGATTATAACCGAGTATTCTTCTTCCATTTTACTGCTTTCGGGGCTTTGCCTTGTCAAAGTCGTTTCGCTTCGAGGTCTTTCCGAATCCGCATGATGCGCATTCCTTCTTTCTGAGGTGGAAAGACTTCTCTCCGCATCTCCGGCATTTGCCGTGAGATTTCTTGTTTCGTTTTCCTTTGTTTAGTCCCATGATAATTTACCTCTATTATTCAGGGCTGACAAGTATTACGTTGTCACCACGGATAATTAGTTTTCCGTAGTCTGTCTGTCCTCCGTCTTCAGTTACTGAAGCGTCTTCAAGCCACATGTTTAGGTGAAGGTCAAATGCTTTCAGGTTACCTGAAACTGTCTGTCCTCCTTTTAGTTTTGCTATTACTCTGTCACCTTTTGCAGTATCTAGTACATCTAAAGGTCTTTTGCCACTGTCATCGTTTCCCATAAAGCTGGTTACACCTTGTAAAGCCAAATCATTAACAAGCTATATAAACCCTTCCCGGTCTCGCTGAGTACAGGTTCTTTACCTGAGAAAGACGGTAAAAACCACAGCACTGTTTATAAAATTTCATTCATATTCGGAGTATATGGCAATCTGGCACAAACAGTCTGGAAGAAAGAAAACTGGTGGAAGAACCAGGAGAAACAGGAAATCCAAAAAGCATGAACTAGGCTCCGAGTTTTCGGAACCTGAGAAAGGAGAGAAAAGAATAGAAAAGAAGAGAACCAGAGGCGGTAACCAGAAGAATGCCGTCAAGCGAGCTGAGGATATAAATCTGGCGGTTGACGGCGAAGTAAAGAACGCTGAAATCGAGTCAGTTGAAGACAACCCGGCTAATCCTAACTTTGTACGGAGATCTCTTCTGACAAAAGGTACGATCGTTCAGACATCAGAGGGTAAGGCAAGGATTACTTCTCGACCAGGTCAGGACGGTATGATTAACGGAGAGCTTGTCGAAGATTAACTTTCAAGAGCTTCTCTAATACTTATTTTCTTAATTTCATCTCCTCTTAATAGAACATATATGCCGGAATCGGTTATAACATCCATTCTAACGCCGGTAGTATAGGTAGAAGGTTCGTCTGATTCAATGTAGTTAATACCGAGATCGTCTTCAATCTGCTCTAGATGGTTAATTATATTTTCGTAGTCCTCTCCAGAACCTCTGACTTCTATAAGATCAATATCTGAGGGTTTATAGTTTTCCTTCAGGAATGAGATGTTTGACATTGTATAATCATTTTTCAGTGTATAAATTTGAATTTTTCTGTAAAATAAAAATAGAAGAGATAAGTTGCAGGTCCAGATTGCTTGCCTCTGGCTCCTTAAAATGCTTTCTTGATCCTGCTTACCGTACGGGAGACAAATCCTCCCTCATTGAACTCCACCGGAATCTGATTCCCGGTCTCGTCCGCGAAATCGGTTCGCATCATGTTACAATAAACCTCCCAACCTTTATATAATCAGCGCTGAAAAACATGTCTAACCGTTCAGTACTGTTAATAACGGTTTTTAAGCGCGTTTCAGGTGTTTTTGTTCGGCGGTTTTGGAACGGTTGATCTGCCTGATCACGGATTCGGCGGTGTTATCTACTTCTTTCTCGATGAAGAGGACTTCTTCCATGGCTTTTCGCTCTTTTTCAGGCAGGTATTCGAGGTGGTCTTCGTATGCACGGTGATTTGCTGACATATGATCTTATGCGCGAAACCTGGTTTATAAACAAACCAGCAGTTTACCGGTAAGTCCGGTAGAATCTAGTTCTGGATCATGTACTTTCTCCATCGTCCCTCACCCTCCGAGTCGATCAACCGGTAATGATCCATCTTGGAAAGGTACTTTCTCAGTGTCCGCTTGACCTTGGGCTCCTCTACCTCTTCCTCGTACCGCTCGTAAAGCTCGCCGGGCTTGATTTCTCCTTCTTCCTCTATAATATCGTAGAGAACTTTCTGGTGCTTGTTGAGTCTCTCCTTCGACTTTGATTTGTTCTCTTGCTCAGCTTCTGGTATAGCCTCGTCCACAAAATCATCAGGTATCTCTTCAAGATCGTCTTTCTCGGCTTCCTCTGCAGCGATTCTCAGCGAGTTAATTGCTATCCGGGCATCTCCCCGGGCTCTTACAGCTATCCTCCTCAAACCGTTCTTGTCTATCGCCTCGTTTCTCAGACCCCATTCTCTCCTGTCTTCTAGAATATCTACAAGCTCGTCTTTGGAGTACTCCGGGAAATGAATATCTTTTGTGCCTTCCAGCGACGATCTTATTCTTTCGTCTACATCGTAGAGAGCGGTTTCTTTGTTGGCCAGCATTATCAGTGCGACATCCTCCATCCTGGCGAAGTCGTAGAGTATTCTCTCCTCCTCTATCTGATCTACTTCGTCCAATATAACTATCGTAGGTCTTTTCCGGGCCTTGGACTGGAACTTGTCAACCAGTTCGTCCGTCGGTGTTCCCGTCCTGTGTATCAGGTTGACTCCCAGATCCTGTAGAATGTTGTAGTAGACTTTGAATCGGGAAGGGTATTTCCAGCAGTTAACACTGCCTGAAACCACTTCGGAAGAGTATTTCTGCATCTCATCAACTACATAGTTGGCCATAGTGGTTTTCCCGGTACCGGGTGCTCCGTACAGAAGCATGTTTCTAGATGTCTTGCCTTCCAGCATCGGCTCCAGGTTTCTCTTGATCTCCCGGATCTGTGGATCTCTGTGAACCATCCGGTTGGGGAGGTAGTCTGCCTTCAGAACTCTTGCGTCCTCTATAACAGTGTTAGGGCGCCTCATAGTCTTATGGAATAACAGTTGTTCCGCTACTTTAAAAGAGGAAACCTCGGCATTCCGATAGTACCGCAAACTTGTGATAAGTTTGATCAATCTGAGCCCTTCGAAGAAGCGTCCCGCAATATGTATTACAAAAATAGTATAATGCCTTCTATTTCCTAGGAATGTATTATAAAATCTACTAGTGTAATACAAAATTAGTTATAAGAGCTACTTTCCCCGTTTATGTATTACGCTAGATGTCTCAGATTAAGTTCAAGAACGTCTTCGTTCATGAGTTCGTGGTCTTTCCCGACTTTCTGATCCGGAAACTTTGAACTCGGGCCTGTAACCTTTGCTTTCTTGAAACGCTCCTTCATATCCCCAGGAAGCTCATTTAAAGCGTCTCCAACAGTATTCCCTTCTCTCAAGATCAGTGGGTCGTCCTTATCTGCCTCCTCACCTTTCTCCTTCATGTAAACTCTTACAAGCCCGAGTCTGTCGAAAATTAGATCTTTCAGCTCGTCTAGATTCTCCTCTTTTTCCGCAGAGATCAGGAGATCGTACTCGTCTTCGTACTCTTTCCTGGTCTCAGAATCAAGCATATCTGCTTTGTTAACCGTCGTTATAGCCGGAAGATATTTCCTGTTGCTCATTAACCCATCAATAAACCGGTCTAGGCCGATTTTCTCTCTGATTGTCAGTCCGGCGTTTGTGTACCCTCTCTGTTTCATCATCTGTCTAAGTGTCTCTTCCTCGATATCCAGGTCGACTGTTGAGGATATTTTGATCCCGCCTTTTCCTCTCTTCTCAACTTTCATATCGGGTGGTGAAGTGTTTGTTCTTATACCGACATTGTAGACCTCCTGTTTGATCTCTTCTTCTCGCATTTCCTCCGGGTCAAGCATAAACAGGATTAGATCAGCGTTTCTCACAACTGATAGAACCTGTGAACCTCCGCCTCTGCCGTCCGCTGCTCCACCAATCAATCCTGGTACATCCAGTATCTGTATGTTCGCGCCTTTATACTTCAGCATGCCGGGTTCGACATCCAGTGTGGTGAACTCGTAGTGTCCGGTCTCTGAATCAGCGTTTGTCAGTTTGTTTAGAAGTGTGGATTTACCAACGCTTGGGAATCCTACCAGTGCGACTGTTGCATCGCCTTTTTTCTCGACCGCGTAACCTGTTGTGTCTCCGGTTCCTTTCTGCTTCTTCTGCTTTTCCTCTTTAAGATCAGCTATCTGACCTTTAAGTCTACCTCTTTCTTTTTCGGTAGCTTTGTTTACCGGTGTCTTCTGAAGTTTCTCCTCTAGTTCCTGGATACGGTCTTCTATTCCCATAATAAGAATAATAGAGAAATTGTTTAGTTAACTTTTAGAATCAGGTATCTTTACTCTTCTACCTGTTCGATGTCTCCGTCTCTGCCAATGTTGAGCTGGATGTCGTCAGCCCATTCCCTTACGTAGGCTCCTGTGATGTGAACCTTTGCTCCTTCTTCAATGGCGTCAATTTCTTCTTCCCAGAGTGTTAGATCGATGCTTCCAGTCTCGTCTTCGAAAGTTACTGTAGTGATCTTCTTCTGACCGTACTTTGTTGTGACGGCTCTAGGTGTTGGCAGTTCAGTGATTTCGCCTGTGATTTCGACTTCGTCTGCTTCGGGTGTAAGTTCCTCAACTGTCATTTCAGTCATAAATTAATCCCACAGTCCTCAAATTGGCTGGCATCTTTAAAACTATTTCTGTTATCCGGCATGTTTAAACCCCTGAAACCCTCAGTTGAACGTATGAAACTGCCCTGGAAGCTGAAAGACGAGCTCGAGGAAAAAGAGGAGCGGATAGAAAAACTGGAAGATAGGATCGAGGAACTTGAGGACGAAAAAGACAGCTGGAGGCAGAGATTTGAGGCGGAGAAAGAGAGGAGATCCAAGCTTTCCAGGGAGAAGCAGGAAGCGGAAGAAGAGAGAAATAAATTAAAGGAGAAAAGGGAAACATCTGATTCAGGGGAGGAAGTTTCTGAAGGGTCTGAAAGCAGAGGGTTTGAAGACCTGACCTTTGATGAAGCTAGATCTGTTCTCAGGCGGATAGGCGCCTTTGAATCTGAAGGAGATGAACTGGTGACAGTGTACTGTCGGGAAGAACTGGAAGATATTTCTGATCTCAGAACTCTGAAGAACTCTATACCGAAAGAGAAGTACTCCGTCCTTGAAGGGAAAAAGTCGTTTACTGCTTTCTCCGATCCGATCCTCGGTGTTTTCATGCTGAAAATGAATCCATTCTTTTCGGATAGGGTTTCAGTTAGCGATAGCTTCATGGTCGAAGATCTACTGGATTTCATTGGAAAGGAGAAGTACTGGTGCCTGGTCTCGGCAGGTGAGACAGAGATTTTCCGAGAGGAAAACGGTGAGTACGAGCAGGTTGAAAGAATCAAAAACAGGGTTAACAGCGAGCACAAGAAAGGAGGTTTCTCCCAGGGAAGGTTTGAAAGGAAGAGAGAAGAGCAGATCGATCAGCATGTTGAACAGGTTCAGGAAGCGCTGGAAAATTATGAAGAAGTGTTTTTGATCGGGGAGAAAAAGCTGTGCAAAAAGCTTGAAGGCGAATATCTCGGCGGATTTGATCCGAACAGGAAGAAACCTGGTCAGTTCTATGGTTTCCGGTTCCGGACATTCTTTTAACTTCTCAGCTTAATCCTGTCTTATGGAAGAAGAGGAGAAAATCAGGGCGATCTACCAGGAGCTTCTGGAAAAATACGGTGAACCGGAGCAACCGGATGGAATGTCGGGGATCGACTACCTTATTGAAACTATTCTATCACAAAATACGAACGATATAAACAGAGACAAAGCCTTCAGAAACCTGAAGGAGAAGTATGGGGACGACTACGAGGCGATTGAAAACGCTGACAGAGACGAGCTAATCGAAACCATTCGGATCGCAGGGCTCGGGCCTACCAAGGCAGAGCGAATTCAGGAAGCACTGAGAATTGTAAGAGAAGATCAGGGCGAGTACAGTATTGATTTTCTTGAAGGCATGAGCGTGGACGAAGCCAAGAAATGGCTAACCGATATTCCGGGAATTGGCCCCAAGACCGCCTCTGTAATACTGTGCTTCCATTTCGGGATGCCGACCTTCCCGGTCGACACACATGTACACCGATTATCCAAGAGATTAGGTCTAGTACCGGAAAACGCCTCTAGGACAAAAACTCACAATATTATGGAGGAGAAGGTTCCTGACGAGATCAAGTATCCGTTTCACATTCTCCTGATTACACACGGTAGAAACGGCTGCACCGCTCACGATGAGAGCTGTGAGGTATGTGAAAAGTATAGAGAAAAATAAGTTGCTGGAACCTCTCGGTTCCACTCTGGTTTGTGAGCAGATCTTTTACTCGTCTTCTAGTTCGTCCTGAAGGTCTTCTGGAACTCCGCCTTCAGCCTGCTGTTCCTGCATCTCTTCAACGATCTCCTGTGCTTTCTCGTTGATCTCTTCCTGATCTACGATTCCTTCTTCCTGTAGAACGGATAGAAGTGCGTGTACTGTGATTTCTACGTTTCCGAGTTTCTGTTGCATTACCTGCATGATCTGCTGTGCGTCCATCTGTTGTGGCTGTTCTGTCATTGTAATTACACCTAAAAGGTTGAGAGCAGGTATTGAACCTGCCATCTCCACACCTAAAACTGGAAACGGGAGTAACTTTTATAAATGAGATGACTTTCTTGGGTTGCTAGATCGGGGTTCTCGCACCACAGGCCTGGCATTTCAGCATCTCCACACCTTTCTCCTTGACTATTTTGGTGTCCGGTCTTGAGCATTCCGGGCAGAAAACATATTCTTCCGCGTACTGCTGTATTTTTGCCTGGATACTACCTCTTCTGAACTCTCCGTTTAGAACAAGTTCGTCGCCTTCAATATGGCCGGCAGTTCCTAGCTCGTTCTGAATATATTTCGAGAGATGTTTCTCCTCTCGACCGAATTTTGAAGCTATATCTGAGAAGTTAGGGATTATTGTTTTCGATCCTTCTTTCCGGGTATCCGCTACAGGAACCTCAAATCTTTCTCCTTCTCCGAGGTCTTCAGCTTTCTCCATTCCTTTGTCCAGTAGATCGTCGTAGTCTGTCATAACTACTTTTTCAAGGTCAATTTTCTTAACACTAACTTGGATTCCGGCACTCCCATAGCCCTACAGAGTTTTCTCGAGCCTTTCCTTCCTCAGCTGTAAAAGGCCCATCCTCCGAGTACGAACGGGCGTATCCCTGAACCACTAGCTGTCGGTTGATAGAAATGTTTTCATGAAGGAGTTCTCCGATTATCCGGCCGTAGTATCCTCTCTCTGGTTCTCCCTCTTCTAGGTTGTATCTCAGGGTGATGTTTTCTCCACCGATTTCATCTTTCACATACTGGGAGGCGTTTTCTCCCCATTTTTCCAGGCATTTCCTGCTTTCTTCCGTCTCTGGTATCCCTTCATACTCCGATGGCGAGTTGTCGGTGTGTACCTCGGGCGTGTCAACTCCTTCCAGTCGGACAGTATCCTCTCTTCCAAGATATTGGAAGTCGACAGTGTCGCCGTCAACTACATCTGTTACCAGAACTTCTCTGTTTTCAAATTGTGGTTCTTTAGATGTTGAATCTCCTATTTGAACGGATATACAACCGGAGGCGACAACGATTAGAATTAAAGCAAGTTGTATTTCTTTGTTCATGTTGGAATTTTATTAGAGGCCTTACTTAAGTTAGGTTTGGTCAATCTTCTTTATCTGATAGAAACTCTTTAACATCGTTTAAACACA
>JBLGBS010000016.1:0-15661 GCA_047617985.1 Candidatus Nanohaloarchaea archaeon
CAAGACCCAGGACAATCAGAGCCAGTAAAACTACTATTCCAAGACCTGCTGCTCCAGGCGACTGAGTGAACTGACCTGTCAGACCGTTTGCCTGGCCCGGGGTGTCACCAGGTCCATCAGGCTGTTGACCTGTCTGCTCGTCTGTCTGGTTCTCTCCCGTATCCTCGGAACCGGTCTCCGTCTGGTTATCAGATCCTTCCGGTTGGTCTGTCTGGTTCTCATCCTCTGAACTCTGTGTATCGTTTTGTGTTTCATCAGTCTCTTGATCAGGTTGTGGACTGAAATCAGTTGAACCTCCGCCACCGCCTCCAGTCTCGTCTTCCTCACCGTAGGCAGCGTAGGTCGAGAAATGCGGTACTTCCGCAACTACAAAGTCGTCACCGTTCTCAACTACTTCAATATCCTCGGAAGTCCATTCTCCGTTTTCAAGCAGGTAGACATCGACATCATTCAGATCTTCATCATGCCCAAACCTGATTTCACCATCGCTTCTATCTTCCTCTGTCGAGTTAATATTTACCGAAACTGCGGAGACAAACTCGTCCTCTCCCTGAGGTGTTTCCGCAGCTACTGACTCATGGCTTTCAACCTCTGCAGAACCGTTCACACCTGAATTAATGCCTACAGTTATTGATCCCTGAGAACTCTCCAATGCAACCGAAGAACTCTCTCCCTGGCTCAAATTAACTTTCTGATTATCTATAGCAGGAGCCGAGCTAGGACTGGAAAGAAGACTTAACTCGAACTGATAGTCTCCCGGCATTAGCCTTGGACTAGAACTCAACGTATAATCAACAGTGTTCTCATCCCCGAAATCCGAGGAGTCAAAAGTACAGATATACTCCGCATAATTTTTACCGCCCGGGAAAGTTCTGCATTCCTCGAAACTTTCCGAATTCAAACTTCTCTCAAGATCAAACTCTTCACCAGAAACTCGATCCTGATCCTCTGCTACCTCCAATTCTGTATTGGAAACTCTAAGCCTTGTCTCAACCGCAAAATTATCGTTAAAACCAGGATTAGTCTCAACATCGATTGAGAACTCTCTTGTCTCACCAGCATCAAGTTCAAGATTCAGATCAGTTGAATCAGTATCGGCCAGCTGAACCGGTTGAGCTGATACAGTTGCAACTAAAGCTACTAAGATCAAGGCTGAAAATACTTTACGACATATCATGAAAGCGGCTCCGGGGATCGAACCCGGAAAATGCCGACACCGCTCCTCAAGGCAAATTACTTGATCTCTGCTGTTGTTTCAACTCTGACTTCATTGTCGTCTTGTGTTAGGAAGCCATTGCTGAAGTCGGTTACTGTCTGGAATTTCTGAGTTGAATTGACATTAATCTGGGTTCCTCCTGCGTTCAGGCTAATCTGGCCTGTAGGCGTTAGAGGGAGATGTTTGATGTCCTGACCTGTCTCAGATAGACTTTCTCCTCCAACACTAACCTCAGAGATAGTCACATTCTTTGTAACCTTGCTATCTCTGTCAGCGTTTCCTACTCCAAGACCAATCATAGCTACATCTAGGTTAGATGTATCTACTTGATTTTGAGTCTCTTCGCTGTAGACAGTCGAAAGATCCTTATCCATCGAGAAGTAAAGATCTCCTGATTCTGTCACTACATAAGCTTCGTCAACTACACTACCTCCTTCGTGACCTGAGCCAGTTGAATTCACTGCCTTAACTGTGGTTCCTGAACTTAGATCAGTAGGATACCAAACTGTTGCGTAGTCTTTTGTGTTCTCTCCTGAAATTCTGAGGTCGTAATTACCTTCCTCTACTTCACTCTGATCTGTAATCACATCAACCTGCATCGAGTAATCGCTACTATCGCTAGCTGTCTTCAGAGTGTAGTAAACAAACGAAGTGTTCACACCTTCAGGATCAGATTCAACTACAGATGCATCCTCAGAACTGCTGTCATAAATCTGTGTATCAGCAGCTAGAGATATTGGAATTGACTCGTTAGCTCGATTTGTAAGCGTGTAAGCATCTGAAGCTGTCGCACCACCACTTGTGGTGTCTGCTAGAGACTCAGAGTTATCGTAATCTGCTTGACCATTCATTAAAATTGCTGCATCAACTGTTGCTGTACCTTCTACTGTTCCAAACTCTGTCAGTACTGCTGCACTTCCTGATCCAATGAGGAATAGTGCGACTACTGCGATGGTTGGAACTGTCTTGCCTAGAACTTCGACATCGTGCTTGAGTGCTTTCTTTGCGTGTTCTTTCATTTCAAAATTTCACCTCCGGACGTATTCCGAGATTGTTGTTAGAAATATGGAAAGGTTTTGAAAACGAGAGTCTAATTTGGAAAAAGAATTACCGTTAAAGCTTGCATTATTCAGCATTCTTGATTCTCCCCTCTGTTGAAAAATTGGCTTACCCCCAAGTAAGCCTCTAGCATACCAGTTTGAATGAAACAATTCTTTTAAATGGTTCGGCTGAGAAGGCTGTAGAGCCACTCTTACGCCTAGAGGCCGGTTCTAAGCCGAGCTGTAGGTTAAAAGAGGTGTTTTGTTTCAGATAAGAGCTTTTATCTGCCATTTGCCGGACTGCTGATATACGGAAATTATCTCCGGAACAGCTTTCTGGAGCGGTTTTTCTGTTACCAGTCCGTCATTAGGTAAGGATCAAAACTGTTGTCCCGAAAAACTCTAACTGTGAAAGTAGAAAATCTTGAGCTACCTGAGCGAATCAAGCAGGACTACATTGGGTCAGGAATCACAGAGTTGAACCCTCCACAGAGGAAAGCGGTCAACACTGGTTTGATGGAGGGAGAGGATATGATTGTTGCCTCTCCAACCGCTTCCGGGAAGACTTTTATCGCAGAGCTGGCGATGGTCAACCAGGTGAAGAAAGAGGGCGGGAAAGCAGTTTACATCGTTCCGCTGAAAGCTCTGGCCTCGGAGAAGTACGAGGATTTCTCGGAGAGATACGAAGATCTGGATGTAATGATGTCGGTCGGGGATCGGGACGAATCCGGAGACTATCTTGAGACTGCGGATATAGTTATCGTGACTTCGGAGAAACTGGATTCGATGCTCCGGCATAATCCAAGCTGGATACATGAAATAAACCTGGTAGTGACTGATGAGATCCATCTCTTGACCTCGCCGAACAGAGGGCCAACCCTGGAAGTAACTTTAACCCGGTTGAGAGATCTCTTGGATTTCCAGATGCTCGGTCTTTCCGCTACAATATCTAACTCTTCGGAACTGGCGGACTGGTTAAACGCGAAATTGGTTGAATCGGATTACCGACCGGTTGAATTGAAAGAAGGTATAATGGAGGGAAACGAGATCGAGTTCTTCCCTGAAGACTACCAGATTGAGAGTTCAAATGAAACGAACAACGAGTCATCCGGTTTCAAGACAGGTAAAGAAATAGTAGAAGATGAAGAAAAACAGGAGGAAGTCGAAACCGAAGAAGTTTTCATCGACGACAAACACGGCAGACCGACCTCCAATCTTGTAGAAAACACACTTGAAATCGACAAACAAGCCATAATATTCTGCTCCTCGAGAAAAGGAGCGGAAAAAAGCTCGGATCGGTGCGCCAAAGTAACCGAGCCCGATCTTTCCCGGAACGAAAAACAGGAGCTGAAAGAATACGCAGAAAAGATCAGAAATGTTCTAGGAAACCCGACCTCACAGTGCAAAAGATTAGCGGAAAATGTAGCGAAAGGATCAGCTTTCCACCACGCCGGATTGGTCAATGAACAGAGAAAGCTTGTTGAGGAAGCCTTCAAGAAAGGATTAATCAGAACAGTCTCGGCAACACCGACCCTGGCTGCAGGAGTAAACTTACCGGCTTACAGAGTTATTATGCGCGACTTAAAGCGTTACACCGGTAGAGGGATGGAGTATATTCCGGTACTGGAGTACGAACAGATGACAGGCAGAGCCGGAAGGCCAAAATACGATGACCAGGGTGAGGCAATCGCTTTAGCGAAAAACCCGGGTATGAAGGAGGAGATACTTGAGAGATATATCCTAGGAGAAGCAGAACATATACAGTCAAAACTAGCGGTTGAACCGGTTCTGAGGATGCATACTTTGTCTCTGGTTGCTTCCAGTTTCTGCACTGATTTCGATCAGTTAATGGATTTCTATGAGAAGACTTTCTACGCATACCAGTTCGGAGATATGGAGGAGGTAGAGGAGAAAATCAGGGATGTCGTCCAGGACTTGATAGACTATGGATTCCTGAACGAAGATGTTTCCGCAACCAAGGTCGGGAAAAGAGTCTCCGAGCTATACATTGATCCGGACTCCGCCAACCTGATAATAGAATCGCTGGAAAAAGCTTCGGAAAGAGAGACAAGACCGATCTCCTATCTTTTCATGCTTTCAAGAACCACAGAGATGAAACCGAGGCCTCGTGTAAAAGACAAGGAGTGGAGCGAGATTCAGAACGCTTTGAGCGACGCAGAGGAGTACTTGATGGAAACAGTTCCGAACGAATGGGAGCCGGAGTATGAGCCGTTTCTGGAATGTATGAAGAACTCGATGCTTATGCAGGGCTGGATCTCAGAGGTTGACGAAGAACAGCTAATGGATAAATACGGTGTTGCTCCGGGCGGAATAAGAGCCAAGATGCAGAATGCGGACTGGCTGATCTACGCCTCGAAAGAACTCGCAAGGATGAAAGACCCGAAGAACTCCGAGAGTTCTTCTGAAAAAGAAAATCACAGATTTTCTGAGGTAGAAAAAGATCTAGAAAAACTCAGGATAAGACTTCAGCACGGCATCAAAGAAGAACTACTGAACCTTGTCCAGTACAACCAGATTGGAAGGGTTAGGGCTAGAAAACTTCACGACCACGGAATCAGAGATCAGGAATCTATAAGGGAAACTGATTTCGAGAAGATGAAAAAACTGATAGGGAAATCGACAGCTAGAAAACTGAAGAAACAGGTCGGCCAGGAGAACATTTTCGATAGAGAGAATATTATGGACTATTTTGACTAATCCATAGATATAAGATAGAATTTAGAGCCTTCATCGTCTACTTTGCCCCAGTAAGTTTCCAGATTCTCGGCTACACTGTAATTATCCGGCAGATTATCCAGGAAACCCTCTTCATAATAATCTTCCGAATCCACAATTACAGAAGCCCCTTCTTCAAGAAGCTGACTTAACTCTCCAAGCGAGGATTCATTACTTGGCTCAACCAGAGCAATTAAATTATCTTCAGGGCCTGAAAGCTGGTTTAAGGCATCAGAATAAGCTAGAACTGTGTAAGGATCGGCCTCAAAGCCTTCAAAGCCTGAGAGATCTAATTCATCGCGTTCATCATAACCTAAATCTGTCTGGTTTACGCTTGACATTATCTCACTAAGAAATTATGGAAACCGCTTTAAAATCTTTCCCTCAAAACCTTTCCTCGACTTTCCCAACTACTTCCTCATTACCTGTAAAGAAGGGAACCCTTTGGTGCAGTTCTTCCGCTTCAACATCCAGAATAGATTTTTCGCGGTTGGTGGAAGAGCCTCCAGCAGTTTCAACTATGTAAGCTATTGGATTGCATTCAAAAATTAGTCTTAGCTTTCCTTCCGGCGCATCAGTCCTGTGAGGGTACGCAAATAAGCCTCCCTGGTGCATTACCTGGTTGACATCTCCTACAAGCGCTCCTCCATACCTTAGCTTCAGCTCCTTGGAAATCTCGCTTTCAAAATTTCTCAGCTCTTCTGTCCAGTTCTTGTTTCCTCCAATACCATACACATACGGTTCAGGAAGTTCAATATCTTCACTGGCGAGGTGTATCTCTACTTGGTCGTTTCTATCCTGCTCGATGACATACTCGTTAACCTGGTCGCCCTCTGCTTTCATTACAGTCATTAATGGGCCGTAAACCACATAGAAGGCCGAGATCAGGCTTCTTCCTTTGCATGGAAGTTCTTCATCGTAGATCCCTACAATGGTTCCAACCAGGTTATTGGTTGGAATGTTTGAAGATCCGTCCAGAGGATCGATTGCAACCGAAACACCCTCACCGCATTCGATTATATGGTCTTCCTCTTCTGAGGCGAACTGCCCCACTCCCTCAATAGAAGTTATTTCTTCTTTCAGAAACTCGTTTGCCCAGATATCCGCTTCTAACTGTTTCTCATTAGAAGGGTTTTCTTCTCCGACATACTCCCGGCGTTTCAGCAAACCGGATGAAATATGCGGGGCAACTCGGGCAACTGCCTCAAATACCTCTTCGACAGTTTCGTCACTCATTTTATCAGTTCTCATCCCAGTCCTGGTTTTCGAAAATAACTGTTTCAAGCTTGTCAAGAATGCCCTCAGGTTCCTCCCTCTGGAAAATATTTCTTCCAACCGCTAAACCGTTTCCTCCGGCTTCAATCGTATCAGATACATCTTTAAGGAAGGCTTCATCACTTCTCTTTGAACCACCAGACATCACTGTTTTGAGATCGCCGACTACTTCTTCGACTTTTTCCCAGTCCTCTTTACTACCGGGATACTTGCACTTGACCATGTCCGCTCCCAGCTCAAGGCCTAGTCGAGCACCATAAGCCACGACATCAGGATCTTTCTGACCAGAGTAGTCGGAGTTCTCTTCTATTCCCTGACCTCTTGGATACGACCACATAACCACCGGAACATCGTACTTTCTGGCTTCTTCCTGAACCTCTCTGAAATCCTCCCACATCTTATCTTCATGGAGGCTTCCCGCATACATTGTATAACCTACAGCGTCAGCATCCAGTTCTTCGACTGCATACTTCACCGAGCACTGTTTCGGCGAGTAGTAATCATCTCTTTTGGCAAGGTTCGAGTTTCCGTTCAGCTTGACAAGTAAAGGAGTTGAGTTCGAAACATTCTCCTCATTCTCCCATTTTCTGTAGTATTCTGCGTTTCCTTTCTGAAGTGCTATAGCTGTTACAGCGCTGTGCTGTGCTACATCGAATACATGCTTAGGCTCCGCGCTTTTAGGCATCGGCTCGAAATCGACTGGGCCGTGCTCTGTTCCATGGTCGTAGGCAACTATCAGAGAGTTTCCGTTCCGGTAGATCGGGGAATCAGGATGCTGTTTCATATTACTCGATATTACGCTCAATGTTTAAAGTTCTGACGGAGAACCCTTGAACCGGTTCTTTCCTTTCTCCGCGTAGTAACTCCAGTCATTCTTCTTCACATAGATAACCGCGAAGACGCTTGACTGAAGAGCTCCGAAGAAGTAGATTACTGTAGAAGGTGTAAAAGGTATAGTAATCTCGATTATCTTCACAAAATCAAGGAAGACGGCCAGAGCGTACGAGAAAAGCACGCACCAGGTTACCAGAACCGATGATTTTGTAGACTCCCAGATTCGATCGTAGCTCATATGAAAATGGTAGGACAACAAGCATGTTAATATGTTTGCCCGAAACCCGAAACATCTGATCCATTCAGCAGATATGAAAGTGATGAAGTTTGTCGCCAACAGGAGAAACCCTCTTGCTGAAGACGTAGCGACCTCGCTCAGCAGTCTATGCTCTCCGACAAACACGGTAGTTTTCCTGCTGATAACTTCACTAGTTGACACCAGAATTTTCTGGAGCTTTACAGCGGAGGTAGCTTTAACCTGGTCAGTAGTTTACGGCATCAAGTTTCTGATCTCACGGGAAAGACCTGAAGGAAACATTGAGGCCGGTTTAACACCTTCATTTCCCTCAGCTCACTCGGCGACAGCTTTTATACTAGCCTCCATATTCTCACAGATTATACCTGCATCAGGGTTTTTACTGTACTCACTGGCTGTCTCTGCAGCATTATTCCGAATCTATCTCCAGACACACTACCTTTCAGATGTAGCAGTAGGTTCGGTTATCGGCTTCCTGCTGTCCAACGTCATTTAGATAGGCTTGGAAAGAGAAAGGAAAGCTCTAATAGCATATTTATCTCCACAGTCCATAAAAAAACATCTGAGAAATTATCAGGTATGCCAGACGAGGATGAAAGTGATAAGTCACTTGATCGAGACGAAAAATACTGTAAGAAATGTGGAGAGATAATAGATGAAGAAGCAGAAATATGCCCTGAATGTGGGGTAAGACAGGAAAGCACTGAATCTCAGCGCGAAGTAAACGTCAACGTTGAAAACAATAACCAGAGCATTCAGCGGAACGGAGAAAATCCTTTAGAGGGCAATAAAAGCAAAACCCTGGCAGGTATTCTCGGAATTTTTCTCGGCTCTTTTGGTCTTCACAAATTCTACCTTGGACAACCTGGAAGAGGTTTTCTATTCCTAATATTTTTCTGGACTTACATTCCTGGTATAATAGGTTTGATACAGGGGATTTCGTATCTGCTAATGTCGGAGCAGAAATTCGCTAGAAAATTTGGATAGACTGAAAAGAAAGTGCAGTCAAAATTACATCATGTCACTCGAAGAATCAGATTCAGAACTTCAGATAGGAGAGGAAGCTCCGGAATTCAGGCTTGAAAGCTACAACGGTGAGGAGGTCGCGCTCTCCGATCTGGATAACTACGACGGTGTGCTTGTGGTTTTCATGTGCAACCACTGCCCGTATGTCAAGGCGCAGGCTGAAGAGCTCAGAAAATTAGCGGAAGAGTTCTCCTCAATCGCTTTTGTGGGAATAAATCCTAATGCAGATACTCATCCCGGCGACTCGGTCGATAAAATGCCGAAGTTCGTCGAGGAGAACGGACTTGATCTATCTAACTTCTACTATCTTGTTGACAGAGATCAAAAGATCGCAGAAAAATACGGCGCGAAATGCACTCCGGATCCCTTCCTTCTGGACTGGAGACACCGGCTCTACTACCATGGAAGACTGAACGATAAAACCTCTCCTGACCAGGAAGTGGAGGAGCGGGAGATGAAAGAAGTTATACAGGATATGCTGAAGAGAAGAAAGCCTCCAGAAGAACAGAAACCAAGTCAGGGATGCTCAATAAAATGGAGGGACGCATGATGGATTACTCGATAAACCCGGAGAAGCACGAGCTGGAATCAGTTAGAAGAGATATCGAAGAAATAGTAGAGAAATACAGCTACAGCCTTGAAGTTGAAACCGTTGAATTCACCCTGGGCTGGCAGATTTTCGAAAAAGACTGCAACGTTCTCTCAGGAGAGAAAACATTGAACGTTATCATCAACCCTGATAAAGAGCTGGAAAACCTGGAAAAACATGTTCTTCGAGGTTTGCTGGAGATAGAGTTCATGGAAAAGACTGAATACCAGGAGATAAGGTACAACTGGCAGGAAATAGCAAGAATGGCGTACGTCAAAATCCGCTCAAGCAACCTTAGAGATGAGGAGCTGTCAGTCGACGAAAACATTGAAGAACGATGGAGTGATCTCAAACCAAAGCTGGAGAATGAAACCGAAGAGTTCGACGAAGAGCTCTACCTAAACGCCGGAGTTCTTGCAGACGCCGTAGCGAACCACCACAGCAAAAACGGAGATCTTGAAAAACTTCCGAAAGCGAAAAAAGATGACGTTATAAAAGCAGGAGACGCCCTGTTCAACTGAAAGAATGAAAGCAGTTTTCCTCGGACGTTTCCAGCCATTCCACCTCGGACATCAGAAAGTAATCGAAGAATACAGAGCCGAATACAGCTTAAAAATAGTTATAGGGAGCGCAGGAAAATCAAGAACTGAGGAAAACCCGCTAACCGCAGAAGAAAGAGAGAAAATAATCAGAGAATGCTACCCGGACATAGAGATTTTGTATAAAGAAGATCACGAAAGCGATAAACAGTGGATAAAAGATCTAGAGGAAGAAGTCGAGGCAGACATAATAATATCACAGAACGGCCTCGTGAAAAGACTTGTAGAAAACCATATCGACATGTCGCTGATAGAACAAGAGCTATACGACGAAGATATTTATTCCGGTACAGAAATCCGGCGAAGAATAAAATCCGGGGAAGAATGGCGTTATCTAGTTCCGGACTGCGCTGTAGAGCAGGTAGACCGGGTTGAAGAAATTATCAAGAAATCAGGGATACAGTACGAGTTCGAACCAGGCTGGAAAAAAGAAAACGCGTTCCACGGGACAGCAGATAATTAATCTTGGATAGCTTCAGGGATTTTTTCAATCAAATCAGTTGCCAGCATACCATTACCATAGTCTTCAGTCGCCAGCTCTCCCGCCTTATCGTTTATCCAGACCCCAAGTTTACAAGCCTCTACCAGATCCAGCCCCTGAGATATAAACGAAGAAACTATACCGGTCAGTACATCCCCGGTTCCGCCAACAGTCATCGCAGAGGTTCCTCTTGAGATCTCAAAGGAATCTTCTTCAGTGTAAATTATATCCTTCTCTCCCTTCACCGCAAGAATAGAACCTGTATCACTCACAAAGTCTTCCTCAGAGCCATAACTTTCTACTATATGTTCCAGCTCTCCACTATGGGGTGTATAAACTCCTTTTATCCCTTTCCGGACGGCTGGAGCGATTGCATCAGCGTCGATCACAAGTTCCGACTCAGCCAGCTCCAAAAACTCCTGTAACGCAACCCTGTCAACCTCTGAAAGACCGGGGCCGACAACAGTTACATCCGCCCACTCATCAAGCTTCAGAGCTTTATCAACCGCATCTTCACCAAAATATCCGCCTTCATGACTGTCAACGATGAAGTTCTCCGAGTAACCGGCGACAGTATCAGAAACATGCTCCGAAGTCAAAATCTTCACCAGATCACATCCTGATCTCAAAGCAGCTTTAGCCGATAGCGCCGGCGCACCGGCAAAATCCTGGCTTCCGGCTATCACTGCTACCCTACCGTTTTCCCCCTTGTGAGAGTCTGATCTTCTTTCAAGTTTATCCAGAAGTTTCCTCATAACCTGTCATTTGGCAGTCTTTTTATTCAAGCTTCCGCAATTTCAGCCCGTGATAAAATGGTAAAAGTTGTAGTAGCAGGAGTCGGAACTATCGGGAAAAGAGTGGCGGAAGCCGTCAGAAAACAGGAAGATATGGAACTCTACGGGGTGGCGGATGTCTCACAGACCGGAGGGCTTAGAACCGTTCTGAGCGAAGAAGGTTCTTTAACCGGTACAAGCCTTCTCGCATCAAACCAAGAAGGAAAAGAGAACCTGGAATCACAGGGTTTCTACGTTGAAGACTTACTTGAAAACAGGCTTGATGAAATAGATGTAGTTGTAGACTGTACACCTCCAGGTATCGACGAGAAAAACAAGGAGAACATGTACGAACCGAACAATGTTAAAGCGGTTTTCCAGGGCGGAGCATCTGACGATATCGCAGAGGTAAAGTTCAACGCCGACGCAAACTACGAAAAAGGGAGAGGCGAAGACTACATCAAGGTTGTCTCCTGCAACACCACCTCGCTTTCAAGGACAATGAGCGCGGTAGATGAAAGATTTGGAATAGACGAAGCAACAGCCAACCTGGTTAGAAGAGGGGGCGACATACCACAGGACTCCCGCGGACCGATCAACTCGACAATCCCGGTTACCGAAGTTCCAAGCCATCACGGGCCGGATGTCCAGGCAGTCATGCCCGATCTCGATATCAAGACTTTAGCGGTGAAAGTCCCTGTAACCTATGGACATGTCCACATGGTTAATGTCGAACTTGAGGGAGACGCTTCCAGCGAAGAAGTCAAAGAAGCATTCAGAGATCAGCCCCGGGTAAACCTTGTCTCGGCTGGAGAAGGATACGACTCAACAGGTAAGATCCACGAAAAGATGAGGGATCTAGAAAGACCTAGAAGCGATATGCCGGAAGCAGCTGTATGGGAGGAAACAGTCAAAGTCGAGGACGGAACACTTTACTGGATTCACATGGTACATCAGGAATCAATCGTCGTACCCGACAATGTCGACGCAATCAGAGCAATGTTCGAGATGGAAGACAAGGAAACCTCAATCCGGAAAACCAATGAAGCGATGAACATCGATTAGATGCCCTTTAACCTCCCCAAAAAATTCACGGCATGACTTTGTAGGGAAAAATACTTAACGTATGTCTACGTATACATATACATGGCAACGAAAAGTCTATCTGTTAAGGAGGAAGCCTATAGACGACTGAAAAGCTTCAAAGAAGAAAACGAAAGCTTCAGCGACGTCATTATGAAAGTCACAGAGGATGAAAAAGATTTTAGGAAAGGATTTGGAAGCTGGAAGAATAGAGAAGGCATTGAAGACATAATAGAGAAAGGAAGAGAAAAACTTGATTCAGACCTGAGGGAAAAAGAGTGAAAATTCTCGACACTAGTTTTCTAGTTGACTACCTGCAAAACAAGAAATACACTTTGAGGTATCTTGAGAGCAACAATGACGAAGCTTTCTACGCCAGCACCTTAACTATGTTCGAGCTTTTCAGAGGTGAACTTAAATCAGGTGGAGATTCGGAAAGTCTACAAGAAGACCTCGAATGGCTGAATGAAAAAGAACTAAGCAGAAAAGGAGCGAAAGAAGCAGCAAAAATCGAGAGAAAACTCGAACAGGAAGGAGAGAAAGTAAATCTTGCTGATGTTCTAATAGCTGGCACAGCTCGAGAAACAGGCGCAGAAATTGTCACTGGAGACTCTGACTTTCGAAAAATTCCAGAGGTTGAAGCAATAAACCCAGAAAAGGAAAAATGACTGATAGCAAAATCCTCTTGGTCGGGTGGGGTTATCCGCCGAAGATTGACGGCGGTCTGGACATCCATGTCAGGCATCTGTTCGAAGAGCTGTTAGAGCAGGGAGTCGAGGTAAGTCTTGCTCTCCCTGAGGAGCGGGCGCCTGACAGAGAGAATGTAATTCCGATCAATACAGGAAGCGGTGATATGGTTCAGAGATCCAGGAAGATGAGCGCCGGGATAGCTGAAATCGCGGAAAACTTTGATATTGTTCATACCCATGACTGGTTTGGAGCTGAGTCAGGTTTCAAAGCGAAGAAGTATGGAGACGCAAAATGGGTTTCAACTTTTCACTCGTTAAGCTCGGGGAGAAACCGGGAGCCCGGCGAGGATCTACAGAGACTGGAGAAAGTAGCTGCGGAGAAACCTGATACGGTGTTAGCTGTAAGTGAGAAGCTGGCAGAGGAAATTGAAGACGAGTTCGGGGTTAAACCAGAGGTTGTCCACAACGGTTTTTCAAAACCGCAGAACTCGGATATAGATATCAGGAAGCGCCATAGAATCCCTGAGGATGAGAACCTGGTTTTCTTCGTAGGAAGACATGCAGAGCAGAAAGGCCTCGAACACCTGCTCTACGGTTTCAAGAAACTGGTTGAAGAGATTGAAGCAACCCTGATTATAGGAGGTAAGGGCCACATGAAGGAGGCACTGGAAAACTTCACAGAGATACTGGGTATCGAGGAAAAGGTAGTCTTCACAGGTTTCATCCCAAGGGAAGAACTGGGCAACTACTACATGGATGCAGATGTTTTTGTCTCCCCTTCGATAAACGAGCCGTTTGGCTTAACAATTACCGAGGCGCTTGAGTCGAAAACACCTGTTGTCGCAACAGACAGCGGGGTCAGTGAAGTGGCAGGAGATTCGATAATAAAGGCGGAGCCGGAATCCGATTCAATAAAAAAAGGTATTGAGTTAGCTCTGGAGAAGGAGGCTGACTTAGAGTTTGAGTCTAGAACCTGGAGCGAGATGGCGGAAGAAACAATCAAAATCTACCAGGAATTATCCCAGAACGGTTAAGTCGTCGATCTCTCCCTTATGTAAAACACTGTAGCCTGTCTCGGTTTCGGTTAGACCGGAGGTGTTTTCCACATAATAAGTTGAGTCACTACCTGATCCATCCGGCAGGTATATTCTTTCCCGGCCGTTCGAGTAAACCACTACAGCAACCTCTTCTTCAGCCTCAACACTGATTCTTGTTCCGTTCTCTACTTCCCGGGTTTCTACTTCCATACTCAAGGTTTCGGTTCACCGATTTTTAACCCTCCGGTGAGATCACCTGCTGATTTAAACCACTATGAAAAACTCAAGTTATGGCCCCGATAAGTCTCTCATTTGAAGTACACCAGCCCCACAGACTTAGAACAGATGGAGTAAATGAAGACGCAGACCGACTCTACCATAGATATTTCTCGGATGAGATGAACGAGCACTTCTTCAAAGATGTGGCGGAGAACTGTTACTTCCCTGCAACCGAGAGACTTCTGAGAGAGGCCAAAAAATTCGAGGGAAAGGACAGAGAGTTTAAAGTCAATTTCTCAATTTCAAGCTCCTGGATCGAACAGGCGAAAAAATATCACCCGGAGCTGATCGACATGCTGAACCGGTTCCCGGACTCCACAATCGACTTTATCGGGCAGGCACATTACCACTCGCTCGCCGGGTTATTCAATGATAAAACCGAGTTCAGACAGCAGCTAAGCACACACAGAAACATAATTGAAGACAATTTCGGGGTCACCCCACAAGTCATGACAAACACCGAATTGATCTACCACAACGAGATCGGGAAAATAGCGTCCGAAGAAGGCTACAGCGGAATATTTACAGAGGGAGTGCCGAGAATCCTTGGCTGGCGCTCACCAAACCATAACTATACCCAGCCTGACTTTGTAACTGATAACGGAAACTCAATAATGCTGAGAAATAGAAAATTGACCGACGATGTAGGCTACCGGTTCTCCGCGGACTGGTGGAGCGAATATCCGTTAACCGCAGAAAAATACTCAATGTGGCTTTCAGCATGTCAGGGCGATCACATCAATCTCTTCATGGACTACGAAACCTTCGGAGAACATCACTGGGAAGGAACCGGAATTCTCTGGTTCCTCGAAGCACTTCCACAGGAAGTTTTGAAACATGACAACCTGGAGTTCGCCAAGGTCAGAGATATCGCAGATAACGACCCTGTAGGAACTTTCGACGCCTTCGAGTACAATACCGTTTCCTGGGCAGACCAGGAGATGGATGCATCTGCATGGCTCGGCAACCCGATGCAGAAAATGCTTTTCGAGAAAATACAGGAACTGGAAGCACAGGTCAAGCAGTTAGACGACCCGGAGGTTCTGGATGTCTGGAGAAAGTTTGTAACCTCTGATCACCTCCACCACATCGCGACAAAGACCATGGATGACGGCTCGGTTCACAACTACTTCTCCTACTTCGACCACCCACACAAAGGCTTCGCTGTCATAACAGAACATTTAATGGATTTCCAGAAACAGGTAGAGAAAAGATTAAGGAAATAATGTTTCTCCAATGAATGAAGAAAAGGTTCGGAACTGGCTGTCAGAGAACCATAGACGGATAGGACTGGAAAACCCAGAGCTCCTGGAAAAGAAATCCGGTGAATCAAACCACAACTTTATCCTGGAATCACAGGGAGAAAAATATGTTCTCCGGGTTTCCAGAGATGTATCCAGAAAAGACCGGCTGGAGAACGAAGCCGAAAAACTGGGTTTCCTCCGACAGAAAGGTATAGACTCGGTGCCGGAAAAGACATTCTTCAGCAAAGACTCGGGGATCGGAACGGTGCTGATCGAGACATTTGTAGGTAAGGAAAACCTCAACTCGGGTAAAATGAATAGGGAAAGACTGAAATCTCTGGCGCGGAAAATCTCCAGGATCCACAACATCCCGGTCGATGAATACAGCAGTTACTCAGGCAGAGAACACAGCGAAACAGTCAGCATCAGAGAGCATTTCCAGAGAGATTTTGAAAAATGGTCGGAAAGACCTTACAGAGAGTACCTCGAACTGTGCGATGAACC
>JBLGBS010000017.1:0-15117 GCA_047617985.1 Candidatus Nanohaloarchaea archaeon
GATGTATGCCGGAAATGCGAATTGATGGAGGATATAAAGAAATCGGCAGCGGAAAGCGAGGAACACGATTATACAAGCCAAACAAATTAGTTTTAAACTAAGAGTGATTAATTCAGACTATGGAAGTTGGCGCGGATAAGATTAGAGAGTTCGGAGTCGGAGTATTACTCGGCCTTTCACTGCTTATCGGACTTCTCGGAGGTACTATAACCGCACTGTGGATTAACAATTATCCTGACTCCTCCACAGAGTTTATTTCATTAGGACTTATTCTTCTGGGACTTGGATTTGTAGCCACGGCCTATATACTTGAAAAAATGACCTAGTGAGGACAATGAAGAAGGCGGAGCTTGAGAAAAACATCCTCGATCTAGAGTATCAAACTTACAGGTCAAGAACTCGCCTTCTATTGGGTCTTATCCCAACATTATTTTTCGGGATTTTCTCATTAGGGGATCTAAAGGACTTTCTTCTGCTAAAAATCGGAGTAAGTTATATTTTAACCTATACCTTAGCTTTCTACGCTTACCGTTCGCTGAAAGCTATGACTGAAACTAAGGAAAAAATAATTGAGCTGAAAGCTGGCTATACAAACCAATAAAAACATGAAGGTATTACTTTGTGTTACCTGATAGGAAATGAAAGCAGTTGTACTTGCTGGAGGACATGCAACCCGTCTATGGCCGATCACCAAGGATAGGGCGAAACCGCTTCTACCGCTTGGAGAGAAACCGATAATTGAATACATTCTCGAAGATCTGGAAGAGCTTGACGAAGTTCTAATATCCACCAATGACAAGTTCGCTGACGACTTCAGAGAGTATATTGACGAGTACAACAGAGAGAATGTAAGAGTGGTTGTTGAAAGCCAGCAGAGCGAAGAAGAGAAACCCGGAACAATTGGGGCAATAATCAATCTGCTTGACGAGGAAGATCTTGAAGACGATCTCCTTGTAATCGGAGGAGATAACTACTACAGCTTTGTTACATCCGAATTCCTTGATTTCTGCCGGGAGAAAGAAGGACCTGTAAATGTAGTCTACGATGTAGGTGAAATCGAGCTTGCGAAAGGCTTCGGTATTGTTGCAACGGACGAATCCGATGAAAAAATCGTTGAGTTCAATGAGAAACCTGATCAACCGCCTTCAACACTTGCCTCAACAGCATGCTACTACTTCCCACAAAAAGATATAGAGTTATTCCACAAGTACGAGAAACATTTCAAAGACACGGATATACTGGCGGAGAAGTATCTTGACGAGCCAGGCAGACTTATCGAATGGGCTCACAAAAAGACAGATATGTTTGCATTCAGCTTTGACGGCGAATGGCATGACATCGGAACAATCCAGGGATACCTTGAGGCAATGGATGCAGTTGTCGACGGCAATATAATTAATGGAGAAACAGTTAACTGCGAAATCGGCGACAATGTCTTCATAATGGAAGGCACAACTGTCGAAGATACAGCACTTGACAACGCGATTGTCTTCCCGAACACCGAGATCACCGATTCAGAGATGCGTAACTCGATAATCGACAGGTTCTGCGAAATTGACGATACCGATATGAACGGCGCACTTATCGGAGAGCACACAACACTTTAAACAGCTGACAGCTTGTACTCCGAATCAAACAAACCAGAGTAATCATCTTCCAGCTCGATATCCGCCAGGTACTCATTAACAGCCTTCTCGCCATCATCATAGCCAGCAACTAACGCAGTGTATTCAGCTCCACCGAAACTACCTGTCTCAAAGTAGAGCTCTCCGAACTTGAAGCTTTCATAGACTTCCTTGTAGTTCTCAACTAGCTCGTTGAACTCGTTCTCAATATCATTAACTAGTTCAGATTCGACATCGAATCCTTTACTTTCAAGCTCCGACATCTTAGATCTTTTCTCATACGGATAGCCGGTACCGAGATCAAAAGGCAGTATAGTATCGGTTAAAACCTCTGTTATCCCTTCAATATCTTTTTCATAAAGCGGGTCGCTGGAGCTCTCTACCTCTTGTATAAATTCGTCCGAGGCGTTAAACTGGTTTCTCAGCCAGTTGTCGATTTCATCCTGGAACTGTTTGACATGTATTCCCTCGTGGAGCATCGTTTTCTCCTGTCTCTTCTCATCCAGTTCAAAGAACCGATCTCCAACCGAGACAGTAACCCCATTCTCGGAGTAACTCGGCATAGAGGTTCTCCCCAGTACATTATAGGGAAGCGAGTTGTCAAAAACCAGATCTATATCATCGGTTATATCCAATCCGTACTTTTCCGAGACATCCTGAAGCTTTTTCTCGGCGACCGCTTTCTTGGCCTCAGGGTCGAGCCAGTCACCTGGATGAAGCGATTGAAACACTGTTTAAACCTCGATCTCTGTCGACTGAATATTCTCCAGCCTCTCCTTCAGAGGAGGATGTGTTGAGAAGTATTTTGTCAGAGAGTCTGCGGAGAAAGGATTTTCTATGAAAAGATTGGAGCCTGTCTCCTGAACTTTGGAAACATGTTTTCTGGACTTGTAGCCTTTGTTTGATGCACTTATCTTTTCGAGCGCGTTTGAAAGCCCATCTTTACTGCCGTGTATCCTTACTGCTTCAGAATCTGCCCTGAACTCCATTGTCCTTGATACCGCCATCCGTATAATTGTTGCTATAATCGGGGTTACAATCATGAAAGCCAGAGCGGAAATCATTTCGCCTTCGTCCTCTCCTGTGAAAAGTGAAGACCAGAAAGCCAGTTCAGCTATCAGGGCCACAGCTCCCGCCACGGTTGCAACTACAGCGTTGATCAAAGTATCCCTGTTCTTGATATGTGCGAGTTCGTGAGCTATAACTCCTTCAACTTCATCTTTCTCCAGCTGATCCAGGAGCCCCTGAGTAACGCACACCACTCCTTTCTCAGGGTTTCGACCTGTTGCGAACGCGTTAGGAACCTCCATCGAGTTCCTGTACAGCTTCGGTTTCGGGATACCGGCTTTATCCGCCAGCTCCTCCACCTTTCTATGCAGATCGGAATACTGTTCTTCAGAAAGCTGTTCTGCGCCGTACATCTTCAAAACTATTTTATCGGAAAACCAGTAGCTCCCGAAGTTCATCAATCCGGCGAAGAACAATCCTATAATCATTCCACCGGTTCCTCCTATCAGGTATCCGACTCCCAGAAATACTCCTGTCAGTATCGATAGAAAACCAAATATTTTCGCGTTAGTTTTGACTCCCTGAGAAGTTACCATGTCTAACCAAATAGTGTCAAAACTATTTAATCCTGATACCTCGAGATTTTCTCAGCGTACTTCGCCATCACATCGACCTCGATATTCACTTTATCTCCTACTTCTTTCTCCGATAGGTTGGTCTTTTCCCATGTCTCGGGAATAATCGTGATCCAGAAACCCTTCTCATCTATCTGCGTTACAGTCAAACTTATACCTTCAACCGCGATGAAGCCTTTCTCAACTATATACTGCTCAAATTTTTCAGGTATGGCAAAATGAAGATTCCGACCCTTCTCCAGTTCCTCAATTTCAATTATCTCCGATACATCATCGACATGGCCTTGGACATAATGGCCTCCCATCCTATCCTGAGGTGTCAGCGATTTCTCCAGATTGACCTGGTCTCCTTCCGATAATTCGGGGAACCAGGTCTTTTCCAGAGTCTCCCCCGCCAGAAAGATTTCAACTCCCGACTCTGTAAACTTTTCGATGGTCAGACAGGCTCCGGATACATTGATGCTGTCGCCAATCTCTGAATCTTCAAAGAACTCTTCGGCCTCAACTACTATTCTTTTACCTTCCCCAGCATTTTTGATAGAGGCAATTTCTCCGGTTTCTTCAACTAAACCTGTGAACATGGAAACTGAATGAGTAAACGGTCTTTAAAATTAGAATGGAGGGAAAAATAGTCTGGCAGCGTCCTGGATGTCCCGCCGCGAGGCAGTACTGACCAGATCGCTGAGGGACTTTACTTCCGTGTTCGGGATGGGTACGGGTGTTGCCCCCTCGCTCTGGCCGCCAGTATGCAAACAATCCGGGTTAAAACTTATAAACCACTCGCCGCCGAGAAGTTAGACTTAAAATCACAGCTCTGAAAACACTCAATATGTCCCAATGGGATAATAACTCAGGAAAGTTCGGCGCGATGCTGGATAAGATGCCGAGCATCGATCTTCTAACCATCGCTGTACTCGGTTTTGATGCCTACATTCTATACACCCAGCTGGACTACTACAACCGCGACAGTTTACTCACAGTTTCAACTGAACCACATATCCTCGCTCTCCAGGCAACAATCGTCCTAGTTCTGGTATACTTGGTAGAGTTCATCCATGACAAGAAGGAGTAAATCAATCAAGAGCTACTATATTCAATTATCTTCTTCAGCTCGCCGGATCTACCTTTCGGTATCCGCGATGAAACTTTCTCGTTCTTGTAGTAGCCACAGCCAATAATTCTTCCCTGATACTTGAGAGCTACATAATCTTCGTCTTCCATTTCCCTATCGATCATCTTTCTCCTGTCCAGTAGATCGATTAACTCCTCTTTATCTACTTCAACGATGTTTTTCTCTATCTCGTCTTCCAGAAGCTGGAGAATGTAGGTAGTCGGCTTCAACCCTCTGCCAGTATCTCTCAAACACCGGATTCCTTTCGTTTCGAACTCGAGATCTATACCCTTCTCTGTGTGAAGCCAGTAATCGCCGGAGATTTTCTGAATCCTGAAACCTGTTAGATCCTCTTTCCGTACTCCAAACCTTCTCTCGAGGTATTCCCAGGCATCTGAATCTGTTTGATTTGAACCGTGTTCTGAATATTCTACCTCATCCTCAGAATTTCCAGGTTTCACGAATTTGGCGACATAGATCATTCCTGAATTTAGGTGATTTGGGTACACTCTGACTGTTTTGGACATCTCCTTTCCATAATTCTCGGATTCAAAACTCCTGACACCTCTCATATGGCTTGCCTCAGTTTCAATCCGCTTCAGCTCTAGTTCCGTATTTTCAGCGAGGTATCTCACAACCTGTTCGTTCTCCTGAGGATTGATTGTACATGTTGAGTAGACCATAGTTCCGCCGTCTTTCAGTAGTGAAGCTACTTTCCCGCCAAGCTGTTTCTGAAGTTTGGAAAGATTCTCTTTCTCGTGTTGTTCGGCTGGTAGAAAGTTTCTGCGGGCTCGATCTCCTTCCCCTGAACACGGCGCATCAAGAAGTATTCGATCAAACTTCTGTTCCTCCGGTATTCTCCTTCCATCATAGTTGGTGACGGAGACAGAAGCACTGCCTGTCCTGTAGACATTGGCGTGCAGGCTTTTCAACCGCTGAGAGGAGTCATCGTTAGCAACAACCACTCCTTTATTACCTATCTTTGAAGCGATCTGCGTAGTTTTACCGCCGGGCGCAGCACACATATCAAGTATCCTTTCACCTCTCTGAGGATTCAAAACCTCTACAGGGATAGATGCCGATTCCTCCTGTACATAGTACTCGCCGAGCCAGTGCATCTTCGACTTGCCCGGTGTTTTCTCACCCGGCAATCTGAAAACCTCAGAGTTCCACTCCGATTTCTTGACCTCAGCAAAATCCTGTCTCAATCTTTCCTCAAAATTTTTTCCCGCTCTGACACTGTTCTTTCTGACTGTGGAAAGCGCCGGTTTTTCACATGCCGACTTGAAGGCCTCCCAGTCGTCGATTATCGGTTTGTACTGTTTCATAAAATAGTATTTCTGCAGAAATCTTTATGCTACAAATCCTTTAGACTGGTCTGGCCGGTCTCCTCCTTCCCGAAGGCTTTCCTCAGATCCTTTTCCAGCTCCGGAGTCTTCGAACGGTCGTAGAGGGTTGCTGCAGGATGGTAGACCGGCATTATTTTTCTCCCGTTTCTCGTGAATATTCTGCCGTGAATACCTGTTATGCCTTCTTTCTTTCCAAGAAGCTCTTTTGAAGCAAAGTTTCCCAAAGTTAGAACTATATCCGGATCGACATCTTCAATCTCTCTATCAAGTAATGGCCTCCAGTAATCGATCTCCTTTCTTTTAGGGTCACGGTTTTCAGGCGGTCTCACTTTGACCAAGTTGGTTATATAGATCTCGGAACGGTCGACATCTATCTTGTGTAAAACATCATCCAGTTTCTGCCCGGCTCTACCAACAAAAGGCTCCTGTTCCTCTACTTCATTTTCTCCAGGTGCCTCACCCACCATCATAACTTCCGCGTCTCTAGGGCCTACAGCAGGAACAAATCTTTCCTCGTCGTAGAAATCATTGTCGTTTTCCTCGAAAAAATCGCTGTACTTCTCCTTGAAATCCATTGAATGCGTTTTGTAGACCGGGCTTCAAAACTGTTTTCCAACACCTAAAGAGAGTATGAATTTCACAGCAGATTAGAGACTTTCAAAGAACTAATTTAAAGTATTACAGGAGCGCTAATAGTTTTTTCGAAACCTGCCCGGCTCAAATACAGCTACCTCAGAGAACGCAGTAATAATAGCGGTACTGATGCTCAAAATGTTTTTCATATCAGCAGTTATTCTAGTCTACGCCCTGCCTTATTAAACCAAAAAAAAATTCCCCGAACCTCAGCAGAATGAAATGGGAAAACATTAAACAGAGCAAATCCAAACTAAAGATTCATGAAGGAAGAAAACTCTTCTGAAGAAGAAATCCGTATAACCAGATCCGAACTGGAAGAAATAATAGATAGAAGAGTCGAACAAAAACTAAAAGAAGAGAAAGAGACAGAAAAACATCAACCACAGGAACTTAGCCGTAGAAAGTTTTTGAAGATGGCGGGTTTGGGTGCCGGAGCAATCGGACTAACATCAGCCACATCCGCACTCAACTTCTCTCCCTTAGGTGGCGGAGCTTCAAAACAATCCTATAGTTCAGGTTCAGGTCTTGACCTTTCCAACCAAAAGTTTAGTCTTGATGAATCTTACAGTGCTGATTGGACTACCCTTCAGACCTTTGAAAGCGGTATAGATTCTGCAAGACGTATAACAGCAAAAGATGATTCTTTTAGAGAACATTTCCAAATTGAAAGAAACGCTAATACGGCTGAATTCACAGTTACTGCTGTTACCCCTTCATCAAGTTCAGCAAATGGATCATTAGCATTTCTAATTGAAGAAGATAACTTATTCAGCGTTCAAGACGGTTACATGGTTTTAACATATGATGACAACAGAGACAATGTAGAACTATTTAATCGTAATGCTGGAGCAAATGAGTTTTATGCTTACATACACGAAGACAACGCCAATCTTCTGAACCATAATGATCTTTCAACAATTAGCAGCGACGACCACCACGAAAAATACACAGACACAGAAGCAGTCTCAGCAGTCAACTCCGAAAACTCCCTATCAGTAAACATATCCGGCGACGCAGACACAGTAGACGGAAACCACGCAAACGACTTCGCATCATTCTCAACAAACAGCCCACAAGACGTTAGTAGTTCAAGAAGTAAAGGTACAACCTACACAAACAATTCAAATAATCCTCTGTTTGTTTCAGTATCTTTATCAAGCACATTTGACGGGGGCGAAGATGGACATATTGAGGTCGACGGAGTAATTGTTGACACCATGCAAAGCAACAGTAATAATGATGGACGCGTCCAAGCGGTAGTACCTCCCAATTCAACATATAGTGTTACTTCAGAGTTTGGTCAGGAGATCCCCACATGGATAGAATACCAGATCTAATATATAATAAAATTTAGAGCCTTTAATGATAGAAAAAATAATCAAGGTAAACAAAACTAAGGAAAACTATTTAACGTCGTACAGAACCATTTAAACAGCCTTCAATGCAATTTAGCGAAATAATCTAACACATATATGAAAAAGAGAGAAAAACAAGAAAATATACCGCCATTTAATAGCGGGAAGATCTTTGAGTGCAGGAATTTTAAAGAAAGCTCTGTATTCTTTTTGTTATGACAGTTGATTGGACTAATCTTGATTCAGATGAGCAGATTCTCTGGGAAGGACAGCCCAGGATGAAAAGTATTCTACCGGCGGTGATTGTCGGGATACCTATGATTGCCTTTTTCGGTATAGGTTTACTCGTTATCGCTGGAGCGTACTTTAACATCAAAAATACAAGTTTCCTTGTAACGAATGAAGGTCTTTACCGGAAGACAGGAATTCTCTCGAGAAGTGTTCAGAAGATCGGTTTTGACAAAGTTCAGAACATCAGTTTCTCACAGGGAGTTCTCGGCAACTACTTCGGCTACGGTAACATCGAGGTCTCAACCGCTGGAGGAAGCGGAGTTGAAATGCGTTTCAACAGTATCGACAACCCGAGAGAAGTTGAGAACATAGTCAACAACAAACTGAAGAAAGCACAGAGTAGGGAAAAGAGTGACGAAGGCGGAGATAGAGTTGAAGAGGAGCTTGTGAAGATCAGGAAAATCCTTCAGGAAATGAACAAAAAGATGTAGAGATGGATTTTAGAGATCTAGTAGATACAAAGCTCCGGAAAGCAGTGATCCACGGAGCAATCTCTACATGTTTTTCTATTATTTTTTCCTACCTATTCCTAGAACTATATGTGATGACTTCGATAAGTGTAGGTCACGGCGGTTTAATAGGTCAGATGATAGAAGTCGGGCTTGTAGCAGTTGGATATGCCAGCTTTTTCTCAGGGTTTTTCTCCTCCTATTTCACATCTGCAAATATAGAATAACATAAGCGTGTTACTTCCGTAACAATTAAAGGTTTTTGTCTTCCAATAATGAGATGAAAGGTCGAAAACCACATTTATCGCCCATTTACCAATGCGGGAATCCGTACAACCCCTATAGGGCAACCAACAGGTGAGACACGCATGACAACACTCAACGTCAAACTCCCGGAAGAGCAGAAAGAAGAAGTAGAAAAAATGGCCGAGCTCAAGAAATACCCGAGCACCTCTGAATACGTCAGACAAGCTCTCAGGAACCAGATAGAAAGAGATCTTGAGCTATCAGAAGAAGTAGAAGAACGGCTAAAACTGCTGAAAGAGGGAGATGCCAAAATCCTCGACTCTGACAAAGTCGATGAAGAACTAGACATCAAGTAAAGAAGAACAATGGAAGTAAAGTGGATGGAGAAAGCAGTAGAGGATCTGAAAGGAATGGATCGAGAGCTCGCTTTATTCATCAGGAAAGAAACAGACAAACGTCTCCAGGAAAAACCATTGACCGATGACCAGGTAGTCCCTGTATCGAAAAATAGGTATGAAGCTTACAGGCTATGTCTGGAAGACAGTAATTCTGGTCTGAACCATCGAGTGATCTTCAAATATAGTGATGAAGATAACACGGTAATAGTGGTGAAAGTTGGACGTAGAGAGGAAATTTACAACACTGAGAACTCTAAGGATATTAGCGAGCGAATCAGCGACCTTTCAGACGAACTCTCCTAAACTCTTTCTTCTTTTTATTGAATCAGTTTTCAGAGAGTTGAACTTGGAAAGGGTTCCCGACTCCAGGATTTGAACCTGGGACAATCCGCTCTACAGGCGGACGCTCTGCCAGACTGAGCTAAGTCGGGATTAAATTTTTCCGTCATAGTTCATTCAAGAAGCTTCGGCTTCGCACTGAGCTAAGTCGGATCTGACTTGATGTATGAAAAAGAGGTAATTAAGTTTTAAGAGGGTTTACTCTGGCTGAAATTCAACGTTGACCTGAGAGGTTTCCTTGATTTTCTCGTTATTCATAATTGCTTCGGCGGAGTCAAGCGTTACGCCCCCTTCAACCTCGACCAGAGGATTAATCGTGTAGACCAGAACTCTCTGCTCTCCAGGCTCCAGATCTCCAAGCTCCCATTCAAGTCTTGTACCGCTACTGGTCTTTGTTACAACCGGTTTTGCCATTTCAAAGCTCTGAGATACCTCTGCTATATCCGGAACAAAGTCTTTAACCTTTAGATCGGTCAGCGCTGTGCTGGAGTTGTTTTCAAGTTCAATTCTTATTTTTGCTTTTCCGTCTGTGTAAGAAGCTGTTTTTGAAATCTTGAGGTCTGTCTGAAGTTTCTTGAATCCAAGGACACCGATGAAAAGAAGTCCTATAAACCCTAAAGCAGGAATGTAGCTGACTGTGTAGCTGATAGAGGCTGAATCTCCTGGCTCAACCTCTAAGTTCCAGATGTATACCTGCTCTCCTGCCTCTGTTCTGGTTTGATCGGGGAGAGGATCGAAACCTGCAAGCGGGTCAAGGTATATCGGAAGCGATCTCTCCACTTTTTCCTCAACCCGAATGTTACCTCTGTTTTCCAGCTTGACTGTTTCCTTTCTTGTCAATAATTTATCGTTCTCTGAACTGGTTTTATCCAGTTTCCGGAACTCTCCAATCTCCACAGTCTGGGATACGGTGTGAGTCTCTTTTCCATTGTTCTTAACCCTGAGCGCTACATTTTCGTCTCCCGGCGACTGCATATCCGGAACATCAAGCTGGAAGCTGTATCTTATACTGTCTCCTGCTCCAAGCACGGCACCTTTCCTTTCCTCCGTAGCATTGAATCCTTCTGCCTCTACTGTGAAGTTGTCAAGGGTTTCGGAGGCAGTATTTTGGACAGTTGCGGAAATATTAACTTTATCTCCTGGCTCTAGATCCTGATCCGACACCTGGAAAGAAGTAATTTTTAGATCGTACTCGTTGACAACAGTGAAGAAGCTCTCAACCGTCTGTGATTCGCTGTTCTGGAAAGATCTGAGGTTGAGCGTGAAAGCATAGTTTTGCTGGATAGAGTTTTCCTCAGGCGTGACCTCGATCCGGAAAGTACTGCTGTTTCCTGGTTCAATAGTCTTGCTGTATTCATAGTCAAACCAGTTTGAAGCAACCGGTGGTGACTGAAGACTGCTTATCCTGAAACGATCCTGTTCCGCATAATCGTTTTCGACAGTGAGATTGAAAACCGCAGGATTTTCGACAGAAGCTGTCCTGTCAACCACTTTCAGATCAGCAGGGAACCCGGAAACCGATCCTATGAACAGGATCAAAGCCGTGAAAAGTACGATTTTTGAATTCATAGATAATTATTATCTGGTTCCGACTATAAAACTGACCTACAGAATAGGAAAAAGAAAGTTAATTAGAACGGAGGTACATCGTCTTCAGGCCCGCCAGGCGGTGCTCCACCAGGACCCATACCGCCCATATCATCTCCAGGATCCATAGGATCCTGCATAGCGTCTTCCTGTACCTCGTCCATCAAGTCTCTCACTGACTGGATTAGAGATTCAAGCGAGCTCTCTGAATCAGGTTCCTGAATCTCGTCTTCAAGCTTGGAGAGCTCTATCTCCAGATCCTTGGCCTTCCCTGTTCTCGGTTCGGGGATAGTTTCCAGAACCATTTCGGCCGAGTCAAGGACTGCTTCGGCTTCCTCTTTTTTCTCCTGTATGCTCATATTGTTTCACCACTCCTCAATCATATTTAATGTTTTCGATAACCAAATCTTTTTATAACAGGTTTTTCTCAGCGTTTTCTACAGCCGAGTCGACCATCTTCTCGATGTCAAACCTGCTCTCAAGTTCCTCAAGCTGATCCTCTTTAAGCTCTGTAGCCGGGTTTTCAGGCGATAAAGTTGTACAGGCCGATTTAATATTTGACTGTTTCATAGTACCGATCTCCCTTGCTTTTTCAGTTACTTCGCTTTTGCTACGAGTTAAAAGCGGTCTGTGAACAGGTAAGTCGACTGCTTCAGTTGTTCTTTTCAGATTTACAGCGGTTTGAGACGACTTCTGTCCAAGTGACTCGCCGGTTACAATACCTTTCAGACCCTCTTTTTCGGCTATTCTCTCAGTTATTCTGAACATAAGCCTTCTGTGCAGTATCATCCTGCCCTGTCCAATCTCCATTAACTCGTTATTTATCTCCTCCATATCGACGACGTAGTAATGCCATTTCTTTCCAGGATGAAACTTCCTTATCTCATCAAGAACCGATTTAAACCGCATCAAATGATCTTCAGCAGCGATAGGACGGTTATAGAAATACACAGGAGTGATGTCTGCTCCGCGCGTCATTATCTCATATGTCGCTACAGGAGAGTCTATACCTCCGCTAACCATTGCTGCCATCTCGCCCTGAGAACCTGTCGGGAAACCGTCCGGCCCTTCAAAAAACTGTGTGTAGACAAATGCTCTGTCTTCTCTAACATCAATCTTGATCCATGTCTCCGGATCATCGAGGTCTACTTCTGCACCGCACCGATCATCTACAAAACTTCCGATTTCCCGGTTCAGATCCATGCTGTCGAAATCATGCTCACCGGCTCTACTGGCATCTATCCCGAAGGAATTTCCAACCTCCAGCTTCTTGACCGCTGATTGGATCGACTTCATGGAGGGTTCGGTCTCGTAGGCAGGAGAGCTGGATGAAACACCTGGCACTTGAGATACAATTTCCGCAGCTTTTTCGGCCTCCCGGGTTTCAACCAGTATACGGGAAGATATGCGGGATACCGATCCATATTCGAGTTCTTCATATTCCAGTCTATCCTCAACCCTCTGTCTAAGAACGTTCAGCATCTGACCTCTGACCTGGGCTGATTTAGATCCTATCTCTCCGAACCTGACAACCACTCTGTCCATCGATCTACACTCTGTTTCCACGAACTGATCTAGGTTTGTACTCAGGAGGGAGCTGCTGTCCCATGTACTCTTCAGCTACCTGGCTCTGGTTCTCCGTCTCCAGAACTACGAGAAGATTATCGCCCTGGAATATCTCCTGATCCAGATCATTAACTCTTTGTCCGTTCAGATAGATAGCTCCCTGACCGCAGTTGGTCTCCGAGTAAATCGAAACACAGAGGTTTCCTGTCGAGTTTGATCTCCAGTGAGTTGTGTTTATCGTTTCCAGAAACCGTGACCACTGCACTCCGGTTCTGTGCTTGTGAACTATGTCCGATTTATTGTTTTCGAGATGCACGTCTCGAGCATTCAGCTGGAACTTTTCATCAGTGAAATCTATCTCTGTCCCGTTTATCACTACATGAAAGAGCGCGTGTTCATGAGTTTTCTGAGGCTGTTCTGTCTGTTCTGCTGGCTGTGAAATACCTGTCGAAGCTACCAGCCCGACGCCTATCGAAACAAGAATCACTGCAGATGCGATCTCGTAAGTTTCCATAACTGAGAATAGAAGGTAAAAAGATAAAAGCAGTTGGAGCCAGAAGGGTTACTCCTGGATCTCTGCGAATGCGAACTTTCTCCCGACGCTAGTTACTTCAACATCGTAGGATTCGCCGACTTCTCCACCAGGAACGAAAATTACAAATCCATCGATCCTTGCGATTCCGTCTCCTTTAGAGCCTAAATCATCGATCTCGACTTCAACTACATCGCCTTCATCTACAGGCTTGTCGTAGTCGTTGTCGTCTCCTCCGGAGTCATCTGAAGATTCTTCTTCGAAATCATTTTCTTCTTCAAAATCGTCTTCTTCCTGATCTTCCTCGAAATCCTGATCATCGTCGTCAAAGTCCTGATCAAAATCATCATCGAAGTCTTCTTCGAAATCTTCGTCTTCTTCAACAGGGTTTTCATCAAAATCTTCATCTAGGTCTTCGTCGTCAAACTGAGAATCGAAATTATCTGCCATAATATATGCACCTTTAGTGTATTCCAAAAAATCGGGTCTCAGCTTTATAAAGACGGCGACATCGGAGAAACCAAGATTTTAATCTCGGCTAACCACTAAGTTATCACAGGATATAGAGGGAGAAAAGCCGCCACAAGATACAGGAACGAAGTAGGTGTACCAAGTGAGACAGCGATTTGATCTATCAAATTCAACTCAAAAAGCCCCATTGAAAGCCAGAATACAGCAGGAACTATAATCACTGCAGAGCCAAGAGACAGATGTGTTTCAGGTCTTTTCACTGTTCTGAACCAGCTTTGAGATACCTCAACAATGGTCGGTAGAGAGAAAATTATATAGAATACAGAAACTGATATCCCTACGGGTATCGACAGAGATGAAATAATGTTCTGGAAACTTGGGAACCCGATCAAAGCCGGGATCACCAAAAGCAGGGAAAAAGCGAAATGAAGACCGAAAAACGGATCCGTCGAGATTATATCCCAGACACTAATTTTTCCATCTCCTCTCAAATTAATCTCCCGATTTAGTATTTATCTCTCATTAATTAAAACCATCAGCCTAAAAACCTTGACGACAATTAATACTGTATGCCACCAGGACAGGGAGACCAGTGTATTTACTGCCAGTTAATCGACAACCCGGATCAGTTGATGCTGGTAGGTGAGACAGAGCATTTCTACGCATGGCTCGAGGTTCAGCCCCGCGCAAAAGGCCATACACAGATAGTTCCCAAAGAGCATATTGAATCGGTTATGGATTTAGACCCACAGCAATACCACGAGGCCATGAAACTGGTTAGAGAAGTTGTAGAGAAAGCTCAGGAAGGTTTAGGAGCTGACGGCGCTTCAGTTACTATGAATATTAAAGAAGCGGGAGGGCAGATGATGCCGCACATGTACATCTCGGTTTTTCCAAGATTCTCGGAGGATGAAAACGCAGGAACACCAACCGGTGCGATCTTCCAGCACAGGGAAGAACTGCAGGATGAATCCAAGCTTGCGGAGATACAAGGTGAGATGGATTCTGTGACAGTTGACTTTGATGTTGAGAAAATCGAGCCACACCCGGAAAGCAAAAGGTTCAAGGAAGATGAGAGCTCTACAGAGAGTGAAGAGGAAAGCTCTGATCAGGAAGAGGAAAGAAGTCCCGGGAAAGGAGATCACGGCGAAAGCTTCGAGTGGGTCTAGCATTTAGAGGCCGACAATTCTTTTAACTTTCAGCTAAAGAACCTGAACTATGACAGAGTACAGTCCTGAAAAAGTCGAAAAACAGGTTTCCAAACACTGGGAAGAAAATAATGTTAAACAAAAAGTCAGGGAATCAACTGAGGGTAACGAGCCTTTCTTCTTGATTGATGGCCCGCCTTACCTGAACGGTTCTCCGCATGTAGGACATATGCAGGGAAAGGTTATCAAGGATGTAATGCTCCGGTTTAAGCAGATGCAGGGGCGTGATGTCTGGGATCAGGCAGGATTCGATACCCACGGACTTCCGAACGAGTTAGCGACAGAGGAAGAACTAGGTATAGAGGATAAAA
>JBLGBS010000018.1:0-14644 GCA_047617985.1 Candidatus Nanohaloarchaea archaeon
TCATCCTGACCTCTATAATCCGGCTGCCATTTCGGTTCCATAATCCGTCACTGATGTACTTCAATCAAAAGGTAAACATTTTATCGGTTGGTACGAATAATTCAATAGGTGAACAAAAAATGTTTGATAGACTTCAGAAAGCGGTAGATGAGAAAGGAGAAGTAATGATCAGAACGGACTCGGGTGAAGACCACGAGCTGCACAAGCACAACACGGAGTTTCTGAGCTCGGGATTGATCAAAGTGGATGCGGACGACCGGATACACTGGCTGAACCCGGAGAAGGTTGAAAGATACTGGATCCACGAGGACTTCTAATTTAACCTTTTACTTCTATTTTCTTTTCCTGTGATAAGACATCAGAAAAGCGAGAGAAGGATATCAGAAAATCTCTACAGTGAGTCCTGGGAAACAGGCAAATCGGTAGGCGAAGTTGCTAAAGAAATTCTTGAAGACGAAAACTTCCCGAACAGATTCGAGCTCCCATCGGATGATTATATACAAATATTCGAACAGGAAAACAGCGTTGAGGTAGTTTTTCTTTCTGAAAACGAGGATTATCAAATATCAGCTAGAGAGTTTGATAGCGGTAAAAACACAGAGATGACAGTCCTATATACCGATAAACCAGATCCGGAGATCAACGCTCTGGCAGAAGAATACAGAGACAGGTTTTAACCGGTTTCATAATCAGGGCTGAAATCGCTTAATCCTTTCTGAGAATTATCTATAGTTTCATAACTCGCGATTACATCCTCCATTTCAACTTCGACAAACTCAAGTCCGCGCTCCTCAAGATAATCCAGAACCTTTTCCGTCATTTTCGGCGCCACCAGAATCCCTCTAATCTCCCCAGAGAACTCGTCCTCGATCTCGTCAACATACCGCTGTAACTGTAGAACCGTGTTGTAGTCCGGGTTTCTCTTGACCTCTATAACCACATAGTTATCTTCAGCGTCACGGGCAAAAACATCGATGAACCCGGCCGGCGTTTCCCTTTCTCTTTCAACTACTTTTAGACCTTCCTCCACTATCTCAGGATCTTCCTCAATCGATTCATGGATATCAACTTCATGCCCTCTTATCTTCAGATCGGAGCTATCGACTAACTGTGTAACAATGAGAAATTCCAGGTTTTCAAACCTGATCTCCACTACTTCATCCGGGTTCTTCCTTCTAGCTTTCAAAAGCAGTTCATCATCCTGTGCTTTGACCTCCCATTCGTCTACCTCCGGCTGCCAGTTTTTCGGCTGGTAGTTCTCCGGGCCGTGAACCAGTAAAGCTGAATCCTGTTTCTTGATAACCAACCGCTCTCCCCTATCAAGTTTTGACTTGGCCCTCCCCTGATAGTTGACCGAACACAGACCGGAGAGCTGTACCGTATAATTTCTTCTCAAATACTCAGATAGAATGTCTTCGGCCTCAGAAAAATCCGGGTTTTCGATCAGTTTCTTCATGAATCCAGATTAGGTCAAATACTCTTATGACTCCTGCCCGGCTCTTTCCATTTCAACATGGTAGAGCATCAGAAAAGCGGAGACAAACACCACGTTCTTCAGTACAAAGGCTGAGAAACTTCCGAGATACCAGGGGAACATCAGACCTGCTACCTCGATCCACGGAGCCTGGAACACTTCGTACGGTATTAATATTAGGACTGCAAATCCTGTGAACTGATGTATAAGGAACGGCCAGAAAGCCAGTTTCACTTTTTTGAAAAGGAAAAGCATCGCGAGTAGAACCTCGTACATTCCTATCACCAGTATAACTGTTTCAATCCCTACAGGTATTCCAATGTCGGTCAGAGCTGAACTTATGGGAAATCTTGGAGGGGAGACAACCGGGGCAGGTTTCTGAATCCCGAAGTAGAAGAAGACGAATGCAAAACTGTAGTAAACCAGATCAACTGAGTAGCCTCCTATTCTTTCAACTATCGAGTCCTGGAAGCTTTCGGCTCTGCGAAGAAATTCTTTTCTATTCACTGCTCCACGACCTCAATTGATTCTTGTTCAGTGTTTATCATGTATCTTCGGTTCGGCTCCACAGAATCGAACTTAAGTTCATCCCCGCTCGGGTAGATCAGGGTTACCGATCTAGGATCTCCGGTTAGACCGAAATGAACCATCTGAGATTCCTGCGACATAAAATCGCTTCTTGAGTTGACAAGTCTCCTCTGGATGCCTTCAGAGCTGTTTAGAACTACTTCGGTATTGGTAGGGATTCCATGAACACCCGGAACCAGCTGTAGAAAACTCACTGAGGCGTTGGTGTTCTCGTAAAGCTTTATCTGTTCTTCTGCGTACTGTGTTCTCTGCTGGGTTGATTTTATCAGATCCAGTCTCCCGTCACTATTGAAATCGATCTTGGATATTCCTCTGTCAGCATCTATCTCCATACCGTGGCGGGATGAGTTTAGTTTTCTGAAAGTGCCGTTGCCTGTTCTCTCAAATATTGAGCTCCGTCTGTAAAGTTTCGGAGCTGTGTAATCATAGTATCGGTTATCGGTTGAATGAACTATCGACTGTCTGCCGTTATTCGAGAAATCACTGAAAGTGGAGGCCCAGCCCCATCCTCCTTTCCTCACACCGTATTCCCGGGCTTGATCGTTGAAACCCTCTTCTGTATTTATGAACAGATTGTTTCCATATGGAAGAGGTACATTGTCGCCAACCAGCTGTTTCTCGTGTTTTTCAGTAAAGTTTTCGGGATAGTATACGTTTGTCACAAAGATATCCGGCCGGGAATCATCATTGAAAAATCCGGTTTCGCTGGACATCGCATTTCTGTCGGACGCAGGCCCGATTTCAGTCGGGGTGAAACTGCCGTTGCCGTTGTTGCGGTAGAAAATGTCTCTTCCAAAGTCGTTCGGCATGTAGATATCAGGGTAGCCGTTACCGGAGAAATCGGTGAAAGATGCGGTGAAAGTGAAGTATCTCTCACCTCCAATATTAGCTTTCCGGTTAGCTTTCTCGAAGCTTTCGCAGTCGCCCTCGTAAAAGTAATTAGGGTATGATGTTTCGGCTGTAGGTCTGTAATCCGGGTGGTGGTCGTGTACTCTCTGCGCCTCATTGTAGAGCGCGTTTCCTCCCCATTGAACGATAAAAACGTCCAGACAGCCGTCCTGATTGTAATCAGCTGAAGCAGCACCATAGGGACGTGTAAGCTGTTGATCGAATCCTGCATCAACCTGCTCAAACCCTTCCCCTACCTGATTTTTCAGCAGAACCGGTTCATCGTTCGATCTCAAAAGAAGCAGATCCTCGTAGCCGGAGTTGTCGTAGTCAAAGAAGTGAGCGGAGGCTATATTGGTGTAGCCGGAAAGATACCCGGTCTTCTCGAACTCTCCTCCTTTATTTTCGAAAAGCACCGCCTTGTTGCCGTTTACGCCCAGCACGTCCTCCCAGCCATCTCTGTTAAAATCTCTCACGTAAACTCCTGAATGGCCGACAAAATCGGTTGCTGCGTGCGTAGAGTTCATTTTAATTCCGGATTCAGCATCCGCTCTGACAAAATCCGGGAAATCGCTGTCCGCCGGTTCTGTAAAGTTCGCAAAATTATCAGTGTCAGAAAAATTCATCTGTAGATAGCTGAGGACATAAAATCCGGCCACCAGGATAGCTGTAACTGCGAGAATCACCTTCAAATTTCTTGCTCCTGGTTTCCACATACTTTCAGTTCAACTATATATTAAGATAAATCTACCGGAGCTATCTGAAAAACTTCTTAAACAGTTTATTTAAATAAGATTTTATGGATTACAGGATTAAAGACCTACCTAAATGTGAGCGACCACGGGAAAAGCTAGAGCAGAATGGCTCTTCATCGATGACAGAGGTTGAACTTCTCTCTTTGATCTTAAGAACCGGAACTTCAGGGAAAAATGTCAAAGAGCTGAGCGCGGATATTCTCAGTTCCTACTCTCTCGGCAGTTTTGCGGATAGAACTTTGGATGAATTACAGGAGTTCCAGGGCATCTCGAAAGTTAAGTCCGGCCAGTTAAAGGCGCTGGGAGAGCTGGCAAGGAGGATGCAGAAAGAGGAAAAAGAGGATATCTCCAGCTTCTCAGATATCAAGCCAAGAGTGCAGGACATGAAATTCATGGAGAAAGAGGTGATCCGCATACTGATTCTTTCCTCAGGAAACAAGCTGTTAAATGAAATAGAGCTGGAAGGTGAGGTATCCTCCGCCAGCTTCAGCCCAAGAAAGGTTTTCAGGAAAGCGCTTCTGGACAATGCTTCAGCTATTATTCTTGTCCACAACCATCCTTCAGGAAACCCAAATCCTACGGACAGGGATATCAAGACCACGAGAGAAATAGTAGAGCTGGGAAAATCTCTAGGTGTCGAAGTTCTGGATCATATAATTGTGGGAAACACCGTGGAAAGTATGAGATCCGGTTCGGCCGTTGAGTTCTGAAAGGTAAAAACACGGAGGAACCAAAAGCCTATTAAATACCTTTCGGAGAAGCCGGACTACCTATTTAAAATTTACTTGAACCCTTTCTGTATGTAGCTTCTCAAAACTCAACACTTCCCCCGCGAGGATTATAAAACATGGCCATGGATGTAACCGACCACGAAGCAGTTCCAGAACACCGAAAACTCGATGAAGAAGAAATTGAAGAGGTTCTAGAAAAATACGACGCAGATAAAGACAACCTGCCTAAAATAGAGCGCACAGACGCCGCTCTAAAGCAGATGGATGTCGAAGTCGGCGACGTAATCGAAATAAGGCGAGAAAGTCCAACCGCAGGGAAAACAACCTACTACAGGACAGTTATCGAAAGGTGAATTAACTAATGCAAAAAGAATTCTTAGACCAGCTGATCGACAGAAACATAGTAAAACACCAGATAGACTCTTACAACCGGTTTGTAGAGGAAAGAGTTCAGGCAATCCTCAACGAGGTTGGGGAAATCAAGCCGGAGCTGCCGGACGGAGAAGAACTTGTAATAAAAATAGTAGATGTAGACATCAAAAGACCTAAGATTAACGAGGCAGACGGATCAGTAAGAGAAATTACACCTAAAGAAGCCCGAATGAGAGATCTTACATATTCTTCAGAAATTAAAGTCACTATGACCCCGATTTTCGAAGGGGTTCAGCAGGAATCAGAAGAAGTAACAATCGGAGAGATCCCTGTTATGATCGGATCCGACCTCTGCTGGTCGTCCGAATGGGATGAAGAAGAGAAAAGAGAAAATGGAGAAGACCCTGAAGACCCGGGAGGATACTTCATAATCAACGGATCGGAAAAGACTCTGATCTGTATGGAGGAAATGGTTAACAACAAACCGATCTACCAGGACGATGACGGAGAGCAGACCTGTAGAATCAACTCGGAAAGCTCAGGTTATGTTCAGAGACATCAGCTGGTCAGAGACGACGATATTGTAGAGATTTCCTTCGCAAACGTGAAGAACACTCCAGCAGTCTCACTTATCAGAGCACTGGGATACGAGACAGACAAAGAAATAGTTGAAGCAATCGGAGAAGAGTATGCTTCAGATATTTACCTGAACCTGTACGAAACAGGTGCGTCAAACCAGGAAGAAGCATATGAGTATGTAGCCAACCAGGCAGGAATAACATCAGATATCGAGGAACGGGTTGACTCAATTCTTGACGAATACCTCCTACCTCACTTGGGACAGGAATCAGATGTAAGGGAAGAAAAGGCAGAGTTCCTCGCCAACCTTATCAGAAACACTATCGCACTCGGAAAAGGCGATATCAAGGAAGACGACATGGATCACTACGCCAACAAGAGACTGAATCTGGCAGGAGAACTTCTTGAAATGCAGTTCAGATCAGTATTCCTCGGAAAATGGGGTCTTCTCGCGCGAATGAAGTACAACTTCAGAAAATCAGCTAAAAGAGGACGGCTTCCAAGCCTCCAGTCAACAATCGTTGCTGACACACTCTCAAAACAGATCATGGGAGCAATGGCAACAGGTAACTGGGTAGGGGGAAGAACAGGAATCTGTCAACGGCTCGATCGAGGAAACAGAATCAAGACACTTTCACACCTCAGAAACGTTGTCTCACCGCTAAGCTCGGACAGACAGCACTTCGAAGCCAGAGACCTACATCCAACACAGTGGGGACGGATCTGCCCGATCAAAACACCGGAAGGTATGAACATCGGACTTAGAACACACCTCGCCATGTCTGCAAACGTCTCAACAGGGATGAACGACATGCAGAAAAACTCTATAAGAGCGAAACTAGAGGAAGAAGGGATCGACGCAAGGTGAATCAAATGATCAATAAAAACAATACTATGAACACAGAAGAAACTGAAAAACTACAGAACGACCTGCAGAAGGTGGTTAAATAGTGACAAAGGTATTCCTAGACGGAGAAATCATTGACGAAATCGAAGAACCAGAAGACCTTCAGGAATCACTGATCGAGAGAAGGCGGTCAGGCGAAATCGACAAACAGGTATCTGTATACTACGCAGACGACAAGGACGAGCTCAGAATCAACACTGATTCCGGAAGGGTTCAGAGGCCGGTAATAATTGTTGAAGACGGAGAACCACAGATGGACGATGAGCAGAGAGAAAAGCTCGAATCCGGAGAAATCACACTTCAGGATCTAGAAGAGGAAGGAGTAATCGAGTACATCGACGCAGAAGAAGAGGAGAACACTTACGTGGCGATGGATGAGGAAGAAGTAACAGAGGAACACACCCACATGGAAATCGATCCGGCTATCACACACGGACTATCCGCATCACTTACAGTTTTCCCACAGCACAACAGAGGAGACAGGGTTAACTTCGGAGCTAAGATGTCCGGACAGGGAATCGGAATGTACTCCCGAGAATACCCTCAGAGATTTGATACTAACTCGAACGTGATGACCTACCCACAGCAGCCGATTGTGGAGACACAGACATACGACACACTTCTGGAGAACCATCCGATCGGCCAGAACATGGTTGTAGCCCTCGCATCATTTGACGGCTACAACATCGAGGACGCCGTCATCATGAACAAAGCCTCGATTGAAAGAGGTACCGGTAGAAGCACATACGCAAGAACATATAAGACAGAAGCCCAGAGATTCTGGGGAGGACAGAAGGACGAGATCGGAACCCCGGGCAAAGATGTCAGAGGTTACAGAAGTGAAGAAGACTATGCACACTTAGATCAAGACGGAATCGTCAACCCTGAAACATACGTTGAATCAGACGATGTGCTTGTAGGAAAGACATCACCGCCAAAATTCCTTGGATCAGGAGGCGGAGAAGAAGTCAAGATGGGACTGGCAGACAGAAGAGAAACCTCGCTGACTGTGAGACACGGAGAAGAAGGAAAAGTAGACAACATAATGGTCTCGGAGACAGGTGAAGGAGACAAACTCATCAAACTAAAACTAAGAAACTACAGAATCCCGGAACTTGGCGACAAGTTCGCGACAAGACACGGACAGAAAGGAACAGTCGGAATGATCGTACCAGAAGCAAACATGCCTTTCACAAACCAGGGAATCACACCTGACATGATACTATCAACACACGCAATCCCAAGCCGTATGACCGTGTCACAGCTGATTGAGATCATCGGAGGAAAAGTCGGAGCAATGAGAGGAGAACCTGTAGACGGAACAGCGTTCCACTCAGAGGACAAAGACGAACTCCGCGACCAGCTGGAAGAACTCGGATTCAGAAGAAGCGGAAAGGAAACAATGTACAACGGAGTAACCGGAGAAGAAATGGAGGCAGAAATCCTGATCGGGCCTGGATACTACCTCAAGCTCGACCACCAGGTTGGAGACAAGATCCACGCAAGAGCTCGTGGACCGGTAACACTTCTAACCAAACAGCCAACCGAAGGAAGAAGCCAGGAAGGAGGCCTCAGACTCGGAGAGATGGAAAAAGATGTCTTCGTAGGACACGGAGCATCACTTCTACTCAAAGAACGGTTTGGAGCTGACGCCACAGAGATCATGATTTGTGAAAACTGTGGAGAAATGGGAATACACGACAAAGCAGAAAACAGAGATTACTGTCCACACTGTGACGCAGGAGACATGGACAAGACCGAAGTACCGCACGCCTTCCTGCTCCTCATGAACGAGCTAAAATCCATGATGATAGACACAGAACTCGAACTCGAGGAGGACGAGTAAAGGAGGTTCAACACAATGACAAAAAATATCGAAAAAATTGACTTTGGAATCGTAAGCCCGGAAAAAATCGACAAAATGGCTGTCAAGGAGATCAACAAGGCAGAAGTATACGACGCCGACGGATTCCCTGTAGAGGACGGAGTAATGGATCCCGCACTAGGAGTAATCGACCCGGGAATGACATGCCAGACCTGCGGCGGACGAATCCGTGAATGCAAAGGCCACTTCGGAAAGATTACACTTTCCCGACCTGTAGTCCATGTACTTCACGCAAAGAAGGTCAAGAACCTTCTCAGATTCACATGCACAGAATGTGCAACACTCGCAATGAAGGACGAGAACAAGTCCTACAGAAAATCCAACATGATGAACGAGTGCCCTGAATGCGGGGAAGAAATGAAAGATGTCAAACTTGACAAGCCTTACTCATTCTACGAAGACGGCGAAGAACTTAAGCCAGAAGATATTGAAGAAAGATTCAAAGAGATCAGCGATGAAGACGCAGCAGTCCTCGGAGTAGAGGGCGGAAGACCGGAAGACCTGATCATCTCACACCTACCGGTACCGCCGGTAACAATGAGACCATCAATCACACTGGAAACAGGAGAGAGATCAGAAGACGATATCACACACAAACTCGTCGACGTCATCAGAATCAACAAGAGACTTCAGAACAACATCGAAATTGAGGCACCGGAGTTCATTATTGACGACCTCCACGAACTACTGCAGTACCATGTATCAACACTATTCTACAACGACATGTCAGGAGTACCACCAGCAAGACACCGATCCGGACGCTCACTCAAATCACTGATCGAAAGAGTACAAGGGAAGGAAGGAAGATTCAGACAGAACCTGATCGGAAAAAGAGTAAACTTCTCCGCGAGAACAGTAATCACACCGGATCCAAACATTGGGATCAATGAGGTAGGAGTACCTAAAGAAGTTGCCAAAAAGCTGACAGTCAAGAAGAAAGTAACAGAGGAAAACATTGAAGACGTCAAACAGTGGATTGAAAACGGAAGAGAAACACATCCGGGAGTGAACTACGTTTTCCAGCCTGACGGACGAAGACGAAGGGTCGGAGAGGAGAACAAAGAAGAACTCAAAGAATTAATCGAACCGGAAGAAGGATGGGAGTTCGAAAGACATCTGATGGATGGAGATATCTCACTTTTCAACAGACAGCCAAGCCTACACAGAATGTCAATCATGGCACACCACGTGAGAGTTCTTCCATACCGAACATTCCGAATCAATCCGAACGTCTGCGCCCCTTACAACGCAGACTTCGACGGAGACGAGATGAACCTCCATATTCCACAGACAGAAGAAGCACGTGCAGAAGCAGAAGAACTGCTTAAGGTACAGGAACACGTCAAATCCCCAAAGATGGGTGGGCCGATCGTAGGTATGCTTCAGGACTACGTTTCAGGGCTCTACCTGCTGACACAGGAAGACATGGAGCTTTCAAGAGAGAAAGCATTCAACCTGCTTGCAGAAGCAGGAGAACACGAAAAAAGCCTTCCTGAAGGCAAAGAAACTATAACAGGAAGAGAGCTTGTCTCACTATTCATACCAGATGACATTTCTCTCACAATCAACGAAGGAGAGGAAAACGAGGTAGTGATCGAGGAAGGAGAACTGGTAGAAGGTATTCTAGACGAGGACGCACTCGGAGACTACGGAGGAGAAATTATCCAGCAGTTGAAGATCGAATACGGATCAGAGAAAGTTACAGAGTTCCTCAACAGAGTCTCAAGAATCGGGGCAGTATACCTCACAAGAAGAGGATTCTCAATCTCAGTCGAAGACCTAGAAGTACCCGACAATGCAACCGATCAAATCCACAGCCTGATTGATGAAACACTTGAAGACGCAGACCAGGTAATCGAAGACTACAGAGAAGGAGAAATGGAGCCGATCACAGGTAAGACTCTAGACGAAACAAGAGAGATCAGAATGACGCAGACACTCAATGAAGTCTTCACAGACATTGGAGAGATCATCAGAGACAACGTAGATGAAGAGTCCTCAGCGTACATCATGGCGGACTCAGGAGCAAGAGGATCCATGGAGAACGTTACAACAATGGCCGGACTGATGGGACAGAACTCTGTAAGAGACCAGAGAATCAACAGAGGATACAAAGACCGAACAACCAGCCACTTCAAGAAAGATGAGCTAAGTCCAAAAGCAAGAGGATTCGTATCCTCAAACATTCTGGAAGGAATGGATGCACAGGAAATCTTCTTCCACCAGATGGCGCAGAGAAAGGCACTGATGGACAAGTCGCTCAGAACCAAGACATCCGGATACATGTACCGGAGACTATCCAACTCACTTCAGGATCTTACAGTGAGAGAAGATCAGACAGTGAGAAACGCACAGGACGACATCATCCAGTTCAGAGCTGGAGAAGACGGACTAGACCCACAGAAATCTGACAGAGGAACAATATCAACAGAGATAGAGACAAATTAGAGGTGATCCAAAAATGACTAACAACAGACTTAACTGGAAAGAACGAGCACAAGAACTACCGGAAAAATACCAGAACCTGGATCTAACAGGGGAACAGGAGGAAAAACTGAAGGAAAGATATGAACAGATGCAGTACGAACCCGGTGAATCAATCGGGGCGGTAGCAGCACAGTCACTTGGAGAACCAGCAACACAGCTAACCATGGAAACATACCACTCCGCAGGGGCCGCCTCGGTCTCCCTTACAGCAGGACTTCCAAGACTGGAAGAGATTGTAGACGCAAGAAGAAACCCTAAGACACCAGCAATGGATGTCTACCTCCATGACGACTACAGCAACGAGGAAGACGCAAAGAAAGTCGCCAGAAAACTTAGAGAGGTCAAGTTCGGAGACCTGATCCGGAAGGACACACTTGACATCATGGGACTGAAAGTTGAATACGATCTGAACGAAGACCTACTCGGTGACTACGATGTCGATGGAGAAGACATCAGATCAAGAATCAAGGAATCAGTCAAAAAAGCAAAAGTCACTGTCAACGACGGCGAAATAGTGCTTGAATCAACTGAGGATGACTACGATCTCAGAGATCTCAAAGACCTGAAAAACGATGCAGAAGAGGCAAGGATCAAAGGAATCAAGGGTATCGAACAGGTAGTTGTCAGCGAACAGGACGGAGAATGGAGACTTCAAACCGCCGGAACATCGCTCAGAAAAACCCTCAAGATCAAGGAAGTCGACGAGGACAGAACTATCTCCAACCACCTCTACGAGATCAAGAAAGTACTAGGTGTTGAAGCACTGAGACAGAGAATTGTCGAAGAGATCAACGAGACACTTGAGAAACAGGGAATCGGAGTGAACGACAGACACATCATGCTTCTCGCAGACATGATGACAAAGGAAGGAGAGCTCAACGGAACCACAAGATACGGAATCGTTGGGAACAAGGACTCCGTCCTCGCACGGTCAGCGTACGAGGAAACCAAGAAACATCTCACAAACGCATCACTCCACGGAGAAACCGACGATCTCGATGGAATTATTGAAAACCTGATGCTCGGCCAGGCAGTACCTACGGGTACAGGAACGGTCGATCTAAAACCCGGTTTTAGCGAGGACTAAAACCCCTGAAATGAAAGGGGTTTATAAAAACTTGTGTCCAATCTTTGGTTACAGACTTTGGATACAATTACAGTTCTAAGAGGCATATAATATGGCGACAGTAAAGTACGACACAGAAAACATCCGAACCATGAACATGTTCGAATCCATCACCGGCGTAGAAGCTGTTGATGTCATCACAAAGGAAGACGAAGTCTACTTCGTAGTACCGGACGGAAAAGCAGGAATGGCAATCGGAAAAGGCGGAAAAATAGTCAAAAAGATCCAGAACAAACTGGGCAAAGACGTCAAAATATACGAGTACAGCGACAACCTAGGTAAATTCCTTAACAATCTTGTACCGGCCGATCTCAGAGGAGTAGACATCGAGGAAGAAGACGGAAACAAGAAAGTAGAAATCTCAGTTTCCTCCGACAACAAAGGCAGAGTAGTAGGAAAGAACGGCAACAAGATCGACTCAATTAGAGAAGTACTTCAGAGAACACACGGAGTCGACGAAGTAGTCGTAGAGTAAAGACTATTCAGCTTTAACTTCTAAAATATCACATGAAACAGAAAAGGTTCTGCCCTAACTGCGGTTCAGACTGGGTAGAACCAGACACTTCAAACAGGGCAGAGGTCTATTTCTCCGGCGGAAACCCTAACAAATGGAAATGCAGAGAATGCGGTTATGTAGGAATTATGCCTGAAGGAGATCCTGAAGAAGATTTTCAGGAAAGCCTGGAAAAAGAAGAATCTATCGAGTTCGAACCAGATGAAGAATATACCAGAGAAGACACCAGTTTTGGCCCCGCATATGTAAAATACCTGATTTACATTCTACTACCTTTTATGATTCTCTCGGCAGTATACTTCATCTTCCTAACATAGAATACTGTACTTTACTAAAGAAGTCGGAATAAAACTAACCTATGCACAACCCGAAAAGAGAGCTCCAGGATTTCAGAAGATTTGAAGAAGTCCTGACTATACTAACTAAGGAAGGTTTCGGGTTTCTGCTTGATACACTCAATCTATCAAGGCATGTACCTCTCACAACCAGAATAATGAACCAGAAGCGTGAGACACGGCCGGAGAGATTGAGAGAAACTATCGAGAAGCTGGGAACAACATATATCAAGTTCGGACAGATAATGGCCGAAAGACCGGACATGATACCGGAAAGATATACTGAGGAACTCAAAAAACTGCAGGATTCAGTTGAACCTTTCAGTTCCGACGAGGCAATAGATACCGTATCAGAAGAAATAGGAATGGAAAAATTTGAGGAATTCGAGGAAGAACCGCTGGCAGCTGCCTCGATAGCCCAGGTTCACAGAGCCAGACTGGAATCAGGTGAACAAGTTATAGTCAAGATCAGGAGACCTGGAGTAAAAGAGCAGGTGGAGAAAGACCTAGATATACTGAACTATCTGGCTGAAACCGGCGAAAAACATCTCTCACATGTCAAACAGATGGATTTAGTCAAGTTCGTAAACGAGTTCTCAAACTGGACAAGACAGGAACTGGATATGGAAAAAGAATGTCTCAACGCCCAGATATTCAAGGAAAACATGGAAAACGAGGAAAACATCTACATCCCAGAGGTTTATCCAGAATTAACAACCGAAAAAGTTCTGGTAATGGAATATGTTGAAGGTGTGAAATGCACCGAGGAGGAAAAACTGGAGCAGATGGAGATAGATCGGAAGCAAATCGCTGAAACAGCTATAAGGGCAGGTATGAGGCAGTCGATGATTGATGGCTTCTTCCACGCAGATCCTCACCCTTCAAACTTCCTGATATCTGAGGACGGAAAAATAATCTACCTTGACTTCGGGATGATGGGAAAAGTCAGTAAGGGGAAAAGCGAGAAACTGGGGTTAATGCTTCTCTACATGATCCGGGAAGATATCGACGGTATAATGGACTGTCTGGAGGATCTGGGCACCAAAACAGAGGATTTCGACAGAGAGAAAGCCGAGAGCAAAGTCGAGGAAAAAGTACTGGTGATGAAAAATACCAGTCTGAAGCACCACAGCATAACCAAACAGATGTTCCAGCTGTTCGTGGAACTCTCCGACGCCGGTCTCCAAATGCCTTCAAACCTGGCACTGATGGGTAAGTCGCTGGTTACAATGGAAGGTATCGGCCTGACAGTCTACCCTGATTTCAGGATTACAGAGGAGTACGAGGAGATGGTCAAAGACTTTCTTAGAGAAAACAATTCGGAGAAAGAGCTTGCGGAAGACTTCGCAATAGATATGATCAAAAACAAAGATCTGATCACCAAACTACCCTCCAAGCTGAACCGAAAGCTCGAGGAACAGGGAAAACCCGAAATAAATGTCAGTACAGAGAAATCCCGGGAAAACATCTTTCCAGCAACCATGTTTCTATCCGGAACAGCGCTGATCATCAGCTCGATATACAGCCGGATTCTGATGTACTTCGGACTTCTGATTCTCGGATACGGAATTTACATCCAGAGAAAAGAATAAAATTACCGGCTGAGAGGTTAAGGGAATGAGTGAAAGATTCTGTCCAAACTGCGGTAGCACAGACACAGCCCCAGAGATACAGGATATCTGGGGCTTTAGAGGCACAAACAGTACATGGAACTGCAAAAACTGTGCCTACAGCGGGATTATGCCTCGGGGCGATCCAGGAGATTATAGTTTTGATCGAGAGAACGACGAACTGAAAGGCATGGATTTCGATAAACCGCTTGAAAAACAAACCTCGGCTCTTTACCTTTCAATTGCTTTACTTACCGTAATCGGGCTGTACCTGCTTTTACTATAACAGGACACCCCTTATAAAAAGTTTAACTTCACCGAGTAGGATATGGGCTTGTACAACGCACGGAAGATGAGGAAGAAACGCCAGCAGTACCGCTGGAGTGACATTGA
>JBLGBS010000019.1:0-14600 GCA_047617985.1 Candidatus Nanohaloarchaea archaeon
AGTCTTCAATCCCTCTACTGATATTCTCATAAGCTATTTCATCGTCAATAGCACCGTATTTATGCGCTAAAGCATTTCTAAAACCTTTCATATCTTTCAGCTTTTCGGAAAGAGAATCAGTTATTATACCTTCTTCAGCAGCTAACTCCGGAAAACTTTCCTCCTCATCAGGCACTCCAAGGTTCTCCTCCTTAACAATTAGAGCACATATATCGTAGGCGGATTGAATGGCCATCTCAACATTCTTGTATATTCCATCTTTTTCCAGCACCATACACTCAAACTCCTCAAAGCTCTCTGGTAAATTATCTTCAACTTTTTCAAGAGCTAAATCCATTTCACGCAGTTTCTCTCTTATCCGTGAATTCATTCTTAAGCACCTATAGCAGTCCTATAAAGCCTCTCATAGCTTTCAAACTCTCTAATAGTCTCATAGGCTTTATCGTATACTTTATCCCCTTTTTTGTGGATTAATTTCCCAGATAAAACTTCCTTCCTTACCTGCAGTGGAAGCGCCTCAAACACTGAGATATCTACCTTTTCCGGAACTCTACCCTTCAGCCTGTACTCAGCTTTCTCCGGCTCTTCTACTTCAAGAGAAACGCAGATATCAATGTCATTAGCTGATTCCGGATCATTCAGATAAGAGCCGAAGATATAGATAAAATTAACACTATCTGTATCCAGACCTGCCTCCTCAACAGCTTCAAAGACGGTTTCGGTAAAATCCATATCAGCGTATTGTTTCTCAACAAATATAATTCTGGCTACAACTAAAGGAAAAAAGAACTACTCCAACTTAACAATTATCTCAGATTCTCCATTCGAATTTTCTAACGCCCGACCGATTGTCGAGTCTCGACATTTTCTGTTCTCCTCACTGACCTGCTTGTATTCATCAAATGTCTCAGTCTCGTTGAGTGACTGAATCTCACATCTCATAGCTTTCCCATTTTCTGAAGCCGGTACAACTCGATCACCGATCTCGATCTCACCATTTTCCTCTGAAACTTTGACCGGTACCTTACCTTCAAGAGCGATTGGATGACCGTTCTTCTCCTCATCAGTGTTCATAATCTGTCCCGGATCAGTCGAAACAACTCCGAAAGCAGTCTCCTGGAACTTCTCCGAAGACCTGACCGCCCGGTTCTCTTTATCTTCATCTACTGCAACTACTTCAGCCTCCTCCAAGTCCTGCGGACTCTGGTAGAACTCCGCCAAGTCAGCACCATTGGTGTATATGTCGCCTGTAACTCGGAGATCGTATGCTTCGTTTTCCAGACTTCCTAAAGTGACAGTGTAACTGTGGTTGGCTATAGAGTTTCTGCCAACCGCAACCGCTCCCTCTTCAGAAGCCTCAGCACCGAAGCCTAAAGCCGTAGAAGCCGTACCAGAAGCCACAGCAAAACGACCCAAAGCAGTAGCACTCGAGGCAGAAGCCTCAGTAAAACCACCCAAAGCAGTAGCACTCAAACCAGAAGCCTCAGAACTATCTCCCAAAGCTGTAGACCCCGTACCAGATACAACTGCATTATTGCCTACAGCTGTTTCATCAGTGTCGCCAGTTGTTGATGTGCCTGAACCGATTTCTACTGCTCCAGAGGTCCCGATTTTTCCAACATCTGTTATTTCCTGTCCGCCGGCCGAGTTGTTTTCGTTAAGTACATCTGCAAGTCCGGATGCTCCCCCTGCTGAACCTCCACCACCGGATGAGGAAGACGGTTGCCATATATCACCGTTAACTTTCAGGTCGGTGTTGATAGTTACATTACCCCCAGAGCTGTTCGTTATGTTGTACTGGTTTACATCCAGTTTCTCCGAGAGATTTCCTCCTGTAGAACCAGCTGAACCTCCTTCGCCTGGAAGCCAGAGCTGGCCGTCGATCTTCAGATCTTGGCTGATCGTTACATTGCCTTCAGTTTCATCTGTAATATTGTATCCGTTGAGATCAAGATCTCCCTGCATGAATCCGCTTCCGTCCCGGTTCAGATAATTAGAATCGGCGTAGCCTTTCGTCATCGCATCGTTTGAAGCGGTAGGGTTAGCGATGTTTTCTATCTGGTTGTTATCCATGTCAATGCTTTGATTAGCGACATTTCCTTCAGCCAGTACCTGTGAAAGGTTCTGTGAACCGGTAATACCTGAACCGCTTCCACCTCCTTCTCCTGGAGTCCAAACCTTTCCATAGACTTTCAGATCCTGTCCAATTGTTACATTTCCTCTTCCGGTGTCAGTGAGGTTATTATTGTTCAGATCGAGATCGGTAGAAGGTTCAATATTTCCATTTGAGTCCAGATCATTTGCATCACTCCAGGCAACGCTTAAAGTATCTCCATCTGAGATGCTTGAAGGGTTGATTCCATCTCCTCCTGATAAAGATGTTGGATCTGAAGTCGCTCCACAGGAACCGTCACCAAGCAGTGCCTGAGTGGAATCACAGCCTGCGACACCACCAACATCAATGTTTCCTGAGACGGTTAAACCTCCGTTAGGAACTTCAACGCTTCCGTCTCCAAGAGTGAGTTGTCCTGTAGAATCGATAACTCGTCCGCCCTGGACATCTACATCTCCTGCGAAGTATGCATTATTCCATTTCATCGAATTACTGCCAATATTTTGATCTGCATCTCTGTCAGGTATTATGCTTCCGTTTAACTGCTGGGCGCTGATCGTGTTGACATCTCCTGGGAAGTTTAGACTCCCGTCAAAGTATAGATTGCCGTTTGAGTCAACTGTTAGGCCGGACTGGGTTCCGTCGCCTACACTTCCTCCAGATACATCCAGTGTCCCAAGGTCGATGTTACCTGAGTTTTCAAGTTCGAAGTTTCCTACTGAGTTTTCAGTTATTTCACTTCCTGAGACCGACCCCGAGGCTAAGTTTCCATTACTATCAAGGTCATTCGCGTTCGAGAAGTCATCTATCTCACCGTCACTGTTCAGATCACCAGCACCCTCCCAATTAACGCCCCAGGTATAAGCTGTTGTTCCATCATAAGTTGAACCGGAAATACTTGAATCTGTGCTTAAACCGGCATCACCTACATTACTCGGAGAAACATCAGATTTTGAAATATCAAGGTCAGCCCACGAAATTGAGCCTGCCTGTACATTGAACTCTTCTCCTGTAGTATCATAGTTGATATATGAACCTGCAGTGTTGGAGAGATCAACATTTCTGACATTTCCGAGACCTACATGGGATTTTGTGACATCGCTTTGATCTATCGCCAAGTTACTCCAATCCAGACTGTACGAATCAGTTTCATCCAGCTCGTTTGAGGAAATACTTCCTGCTCCAATGTCTAAAGTTATGTAGTCTCCGTCATCTGTATACGTTAACGGCGAATTGGTTCTTATAACACCTGAACTTCCACCAGAGCCAATGTAGCCTGGAGCAGCACCTGAATCCACAGCAACCTGCTCATCAACTGTTGAACCTGTATCATCAGTTGCACAGTTTACGCTACCGTCTGCATTAATACTCTCCACATATTCTCCGGAAGAACAGCTCCCGAAAAAGTTAGACGAAGAGTCATCGCTGTAAATTCCGGAAACGCTGTCAATATTATTGTTCCCTAGACCTAGATCTCCTTCGCTGTTATCATTATCAAATACATACTGTTCGACCTCAGTTTCACCAAGATTGGTGTCATTGTCAGTTGAGTCAACATAGCTCTTGGAAACAGCATCATCGCCATCGATCGGATCTGAAAGACCTGTAACCACATTGTTATTCATATCAAGGTTTGAATCAGCAGGGCCGAGATCAGAAACACTGATATCCGACTGCGACATTGCGGTATCCGACCAGTCGATACTGCTTGGATCAACATTTAATGTCGCTGAACCGCCTAGAGAAACTGTTCCTCCTCCTGTAAGATAATCTCCAGAACTATAAGTAACACTGTCCTGGTTAAGCTTTGAATTGGTAACAGCTCCGTCAGCAATATTATCCTGATTAACTATACCGGATCCGCCTAAATCTCCGACGTCAATCAGCTCTCCTCCATTCAGATTCAAATCTGAGTTTTCTAGATCCCATTCGTCGTTCTGGTAGTCCAGAATTAGCTCTTGCGCATTTCCTTCACCTGAAATTTTGTAATCGTTAAGAACTAGTGCTGTATTACCTGAACCGTCGTTCAGACGGAGTTCAGAAAGATTTTCAACCGCGTAATCCTCCATGTCGAGATCAGTGTCAACAGGGTTTATCTGGCTGAGAGGATGTCTTGGATCAGGAGCTGCGGTCAGTGAAACTAGACCTATGATCAGTACTGTTGAGAGAACTAGTTTGAGTTTGTTTTTTGAGACTCGTGATCCACCCTTCAGGTTAGTTATTATTGGTTTTGTCTCTGCCCGTTTTTATTTGTAGCTTAATTTACTCAACTGCTATACCGGCATTGATCCTCTGGTTTTGATCCGGTTCAAGCTCGAGAACGGTGTAGTAGACCGACATTTCGAACTGCTTAACTGCCGAACCTCCGGGATCAAGAGAGAATGGTTCTGCTCCACGCTCAAATTCCAGTCTGACAGAGCTGTCAGCATTGTTGATGAACCTGACGGACTCTCCCTCGGAAACTGCGGGGCGGGCAGGTTCAGCGCTCCACTCAGTTATATTAATAGTTGTGGAAGCATCCGGAGAGTCCTGAGCTAGAATCCCTGGAGTCACTGTAATCGCGAGGGCAATACCTACAGAAGCAACTGCCAGCGCCACTATCCGGATTTTATCCGGTTTCTCAGCTCTGAAGTCCTTTCTCAGCTCCCGGATTTTCTCTTTTTTATCTTCCATTTTACTCGCTCTGATTCAAGCTGTACTGACATCCTGTGAACTGCTCCAGCTGTGGAATGGTCTGCAGTCCTTCTGCTGTCGAGTTATTATAATAGAATGCAGGTGTTGCTCCAACTCCCAGCTGTGTGGCCTGCTGAAGGATCTGCTGGTTGTTAACGTCAGCATAGATATTGGATACCTGGTTTATACCTCCCAACAGCTGGATCTGAGCCAGTGTACCTCTCTGAGACTGGTTTCCGAACATCACTACGTTCCTATCCTGTAGACAGCCTGAAAACTCCGATTGAGCCGATACCTGCTGTCTGAACTGCTCAAAGTTGGTGAAACTTCCGCCCTGAGCCACTAACTGGCCGTCTCTGCTCATGTAATATGTTGAAAGTCTGTCCTGCTGATCTCTGACCTGTATCCTGTAGAGACCGTTTTCCTCCTCTGTTTTTATCAGCTCCAAGTTCTGACCTGAGCTCTGCTCCAGTGTGGAAACTAACTGCTGAGCGGTTTCCTCTTGATCAGCAGCAGTATAGCTGGTTCCCAGAAAGACAGCCACAGAACCGATTAAAAGCCCGGTTAGAAGAAATACTAGAGATTTTCTGTCAAAACTTTTCATGAGTGACTCAGGTCTTTTCATAATAACTTCAATATGGGTCTAGTTCCGTTTAAAAACTGAGGTTTAATAACGAGATGAAAGTAATTTACAGACATAATGAGAATAACTGTGCTGGCTCTGCTTTTCGCACTGCTGATATCATCGGTTTCCGCAGACATTCAGTCCGGTATTAAAGGTGAATGCAGTGAAAGCGAGGTACCTGTAATTTCTATATCCGACCCTCAGGAGACTTACAGCCATGCCTCTGCACCGGATTACTACGACCAGAATCTATGTATATCCGGGATAGAGAGCTCTGAACTTACCGAGGACGAATGTGATTCCTCTGCAGGTTTCTATTTAACAGGTACGGAGGATGAAGCTCACTTCTCGGTCTTTGATACTTACAGGGTAAGCGTCTGCACAGACAGTATGGAGACCCGTGTGACCTCGGATACAGGTTCATGCAACGAAAACGAGACCGCACTTTTCTCGGTTTCAGGAAATGATAACGCCCACGTAGCAGACACAGATGTCTTCGATCAGAAGGTATGCGGAAGCTATATAACACCGGGAAACGTCAGCTTGAGTCTTGAATTTAATCATAGTTCAACCGATCAAGTCTATTTTGATGGAGAGCAGGTTTCAGGTGAGGAAAGCTTTGATTCAGCAGGTTATCCTTACATGGTGTCAGAAGGAGACGGCATGGTTTCAGGCATTGTAACCTCCAAATTTGGATCTGCATCCAGAAATATACAGGGAGAGAACATTCTTACTGTTTCAACTTCAGAAACTGATTCAAGCTTCATAGTTCCTTACACTGAAGGAGATAGAGCGGATATAGAGAACCGTGAGGAAATGATCGAAAATAACGAGTTCCTCGGCGAGGTCAAACCAAGCTTCGGCTACCTACTGCCTGAATCACCGACAATAAGAGTTATCTATGATCCTGAAGTAGAGCTAAACTCGAGTATAAGATACACTCCCGGCAGCTATCAGTTTGACGTGGTTAAAACCGGTGAGAACAGAATAGGGCTACTGACTCCGGATGAAAGGACAGGCAATTAACATCGACTGGACAGTCGGGCTCACACTGTTCCTCTTCACATCGCTTTCATCCATATTTCTTATAGGAAGCGCTGATTTCGGTTCAGCAGAAAATCTGAGGAACCTTGGTTCTGAAATACAGAACGACGTTGAAGATGAGATATCAGCTCAGGCGTTCCGATCAAAAGTTAACTCTCAGAAAAACAAGGGGATAGAGAACGTTCCTGTCGACCAGACATATTATACTAAAGACGTGAAGGATTGGACTTCCGGAAAACCTATGTACATCAACTCTTCGCATAACCGTTTAGTCACGGTGATAAACTCCGGCGAGAACCTGGATTTCACTTTCTACGGTGAAAACGTAACTGCTCGAAACTATAGCTCTGAGCTGTCTACAGGAAGTGATTGGATAAACAACTCCAGGATCTCAGTTAAAACTGGTTCGGCAGGTGTAGAAAAAATTCTGCGGGATGGAGAGAGCTTTTTCAGGGAAATCAGTCTTGACGGTTTTCCATCATCTGAGAGCAGTGATTTATTTGCAGAAAGCTTTTCCAACAGCTTAACAGTTTACAGAAACTCCAGCGAGATAACTGTGAAGCAGAAAGACGTTTCAATTACACTGAATAATTACTCAACTATTTACTGGGAGCAGGACAGCTCTTCGGAAAACCTGGGGCCGGGTTACAGCAGAGAGGAGGAAACTGAGGGCTTTGCAGTAGCGAACGGCTCTAAAGGCATCGCTTTCACAGGCGAAATGAATGCCGAGGTCGTAAAAACAGGTTCTGAAGTTGAAATAGATATTAATTCGTCAAAGATCAGAATAAGACCTCACGACAAAGGTATTAGCTACGGTGAGGAGCGTGTTAACACTTATTCGAGCGGAAACACCTTTATAGGAGTTAGAGAACGTGTCAAACTGTCCACACAGAGCCGTCTGGAAACACTGGACAACATGACCGAAGCTGAGTTCGAGAACCTCCTTAATTTGGAAGAAATAGGTTACGAGATAAAAATTATCGGGAGCAAGGAGTTTCTCTCGAAAGGGAGCAGTCCTCCGCCTCTAACCGATGCCGTGGTTCTGGATAGAACGACACCGATACTCACTGAAAACGGAACGATTCAAAATGTGGAGGTCAGCGTAGGTGTATGGCAGTGAAAAGAAAAGGCTTTGTTTACACCCTTGAATCGGTTATAGCATCTGTTATCGTTGTCAGTATGATACTGGTGGTTGTACCGGACATAACAAGCGATCCGGAGATAGATCTGGAGCCGGTTCGAACCGGTATGGAGTCACAGGATCAGAGAGATATGCTTGGATCAAATCCCGGAAATATATCGGAATCAGTCGAGGAATTTATACCAGGAGACTACAATTTCTCCGTCAGAACAACAGAACTCAGCAGAACTAGCTACGAAGTGGGTGGAAACCGGCAGATACAGCTTAATTCAGGTTACAAAAGAGCATTAATCTGGATTGATGACAGTGATGAGCTGGAAATCAGTTTCAGAGGTAACAAAGTCCTTGATACAGATGAGACAGGATACAGAGAGATAACTCTGGGAACACAGCCCGGATACCTCAACTTTTCCGGCAACAGCATTGATCTGGATACCCAGATTCATAGGTACACACAGAACGGAAGCTCGCTGTCCGGCGAAACAGTTTACTCACTCAACTATCTGCAGATCAAAAACGGAGTTCCAAGAGAAATACAGGTGTCAATAAGCAGATGAAAACAGAGAAAGGCCAGGTATTCGTGGTCAGCGCAGTGATATTCAGCGCCCTTATTCTGCTAACTGCTTTCTCTTACCAGCAGATATCATTTAATGATCAGGGACAGGAAAACAGGTTCTTCTTCGACAACACGCTTGAAAAACAGTCAGAGGTGTTTAACAGCGAGTTATCTGAAAACTACTCTGCAGAAAATCTGAGAAAAGGATTCTACCGATACAACAGCTTTGTGAATACAAGTGTGTCAAGCAGAGGCATGAGCTACGAAGGTTTCCAGGTTCTAGTTCTACCCGAACAGAACAGAACAGTCTTGATAAACTACAGATCTATGGAGACCAATTTCAGCTATTACTCGGATGGTTGGAGAAATGGAACAGTGGAAGATTATCAGAGCAGGATCTTAGATGGAAAAGAGAACCCTAGAAAGTTAGAAATCGAGGAGCTTGGTGTATCAGAAAGATTCAATGCCTCCACACCCAGAATGGTAGGGTTCATGGAAATGGAGTCTGAAACCTCGGTATGGAGAAACTACATCCTCCGTTAATATTTAAGCCAGAATCAAAAATTAGTCATTATGTCGAAAGGAGTATCCGAAGTAGCAACCTCCGCCATATATGTAGGTGTTACAGTATCAGCAATCTCGGTTGCTATAACTGCTGGAGTACCGGCTCTGGAGAACATGCAGGAAGCGGCCTCAATCCGTCAGGCACAGCAGTTCATGCAGCAGCTTGACTCCAACGTCCAGACTGTAGTATCAGAGGGTGAAGGCTCAGCAAGGACTGTAAGCGGAGAGTTTGAGCGGGGAGAAATGTATTTTGATGACGACACGGAAACCTTGATATATGAGCTTCAATCGGATGCGGATGTTATATCACCTCAAACCGTTTCAAGAGACGGAAATGTAATTTTGAGCTCTTCTGCCAATGTCGAGGTATATAACACAACTGTAGACGGAACAGAGTGCTATATGATGGAGAATAACAGGGTAAAAGCGTGTATAAAGAAAGTTGGCGAACAGGGGAACCCTGAAAACATAAACACCTCCGAACTACTGACATTATACGAATTCAAAGATAATAATCGAGAACTTGATGCGAACTTGTCCGTGGAGCTAAACGACGAGGAAAGAACCAGCTACGGAACCGGCTACACAACGGCTGAAACAGGAGAGTTTATCGGTACCGGAGAGGTAAAAGCGACAGTCTCCAGCGATTACGGATTCACGTACGACATATTTTTCCGGCTTCCAACCGGTGCGGACTTTCTTCAGGTAGATGTTCAGAACTACAGATGAAATTTTTCTCTAGCTGACAGGATTATTAAGATTTACACCCTCACCTGTAAACTGTTATGTACTCAGATAAAATCCAGGAAATTCTAAATGAAGAAGAAATTGATACAGGAGATTATATCAAGGCTGGAGATTACGAAGGCAAACTGATGCCGAAACCAGAGAACGGAGATCCTAACTCAGTTATAGTTAAACTTGAGAGCGGTTACAATATAGGAGTTAAGACTCAGGAAATAGAGCTTCTGGAGAAAAGAGAAACAGAAGAACAGGCTTTAACCGAGGTGGAGCATTCTGGGGAAAAAGCAGATATACTTGTACTTCATACCGGCGGAACAATCGCCTCCCGCGTATCTTACGAGGAAGGAGGCGTAAAGCCGGCTTTCGATCCTGAAGATCTGATCGAAATGTATCCGGAGGTAGCAGAGGAGGTCAACCTTCACTCCGAGATGCTTGCGCAGATGTACTCGAGCGATATGGAGCCGGAGCACTGGCAGATGATCGCGGAAAAAGTCGATGAAGTGAAGGAAGAGTACGACGGTATAATAATTGGTCACGGAACCGACACAATGGCTTACACAGGAGGAGCACTTCAGCTGATGCTGAAAGGTATAGACACAGGAGTGATGCTTCTGGGTTCACAGAGATCTTCGGACAGACCGAGCAGTGACGCACCTATGAACCTTTACTGCGTTTCAAAGTTCCTGGCGGAAACTGATTTCTCAGGTGTAGGAATGTGCATGCACAGCTCAGTTAACGATGATGAATGCGTAATTCTGCCAGCTGCGAAATCCAGGAAAATGCATACATCCCGGAGAGATACTTTTGAAGCTATAAACGCAGAACCTATCGCTAAAGTTGACTATGAAACAGGAGAGATTGAGGAGAACTTCGATAATGAGGAAAGGGAGTACGAGTTCCAGCCTGAACTGGATAAAGATGTAAGAATAATCAAGATGAGGCCTGGAACAAAAGTAGATGAAATAGACTATCTGCTGGAGAAAAATCCTGACGGCGTAATAATAGAGGGAACAGGGCTGGGCCACGGCCCGGTAAAAGTCAGAGACGAGAAAACCGAGCACCACGAGCAGATCAGAGAGAAGATCAGCAAGCTGGCGGAAAACTCTGTCGTAGTAATGACTTCACAGTGTATCAATGGCCGGGTGAACATGAATGTGTATGACTACGGTCTGAAAATGAAGGAAGCAGGAGTAATCAGCGCAGAAGACATGCATCCGGAACTGGCCTATGTAAAACTGATGTGGTCTCTGGGGCAGGCCAACAGTTTGGATGAAGCAGAACAGATTATGGGGGAGAACATTGCAGGGGAGATACAGGAACGATCGATCTACAATGAGTGAACACAACCTAGACGAATTTGACAGAAAAGCCAAGAAATTCCTTGAAAACGGCAACAAACAGAGACTGAGAAACATACTCAGAGAGTTTGCGCTCTGCGAAGGCTATGACAACAACATGGAACTTGAAAACCCGGAGAGAATAATCAACCTTGCCGGAGTGAATGTAGAGGACATCGAAGATTTCACAGAGTACCAGGTGGCGAAAAACATGGTAAGAGAACAGATCAAACAGGAGAAAAAGAAGGAGAAAAGAGGTGTATTCCGATTCCTGAGATCCTAGGAGTAACCGGGATGCCACTATCCGGCAAGACCACAGTGGCAGATATACTGGGTGAGAAAGGCTACACAGTACTTGACATGGGGGAAATAGTTAGAATAGAGATGAAGAAGAGAGGGATCGAACCAGGAAACGAAGGAGAGTTTGTCAACTCTATGAGAGACGAGCATGGCATGGATGCAATCGCCAAACTATCAGTCCCATATCTTGAGGAAATAATAGAGGAGAACGAAAAAATAGTTATAACCGGGATGAGAGGATGGACGGAAAAGGAAAGATTTGAAGAAGAAACAGGAGAAAAGATAGAGATAATCGCAGTCTGGAGCAGTCGAGAAACCAGGAAAGAGAGAAGAGAGGAGAGACAGAGAGATGAAGACATTGAGGGCCAGAAATTCCACGAAAGAGATGTAAGAGAGATAAAAAACGGAGTAGGAAAGCTCATGGCTCTCAGCGACTACATGATAAAAAACCATGGAGAGATTGAAGAACTAGAGCAGAAAGTGCAGAAATTTCCTAGAGAAGGTGTAACTAAATGAAATATGGCGAACTTGGCTTCAAATGCGGGATCGAAATCCACCAGCAGTTAAACACAGAGACAAAACTGTTCTGTCACTGTCCAATCGATCTTGAAGACGAACCAGCAGACGCACAGGTAGAAAGATATTTGAGAGCTGTTAAAGGCGAATCCGGGGGAACGGATCAGGCAGCTGAAGTCGAGGAGATGAAAGACAGGAAATTCATCTACAACTACTACAAACGGAACAACTGTCTCGTCGAACTCGATGAAGAACCACCACATGAAATGGATAAAGAAGCCTTGGAGACAGCATTAACTTTCGCCAGAATGGTTGAAGCAGAGATCCCGGCAGAGATCCAGGTTATGCGGAAAATGGTTATCGACGGCTCCAACACCTCTGGATTCCAGAGAACCGCAATGATCGGACTGGATGGAAAATTGGAAACGGAGAGCGGAAATGTTTCTATTGAAGATATCGAACTTGAGGAAGAGTCCGCCGGAATCCATGAGAGAACACAGGAAAAAGCATTTTACGATCTGAATAGACTTGGAATACCGCTTGTAGAGGTTGGAACAGACGCTTCGATTAAGAACCCGGAGCACGCACGAGAGGTTGCGGAAAAGATCGGTATGCTTCTAAGATCCACAGGAAAAGCACGGAGAGGTTTAGGTACGATCAGACAGGATGTCAATGTCTCAATCGAAGACGGGGCAAGGGTCGAGATCAAAGGATTCCAAGATGTCAAGAATATCGACAAACTGATTGAACTGGAAGTTGAAAGACAGAAAAACCTGGTAGAACTGGGCGAAGAGCTTGGAAATCGAGAAGTATTAGGAGACAATGTAACCCATGTTTTCGAAGACACAGAAAATGAGATAGTTTCAACCGTACTGGAAAACAACGGAGCAGTCTACGCATTAAAGCTCCCAGAAATGACCGGGAAGATGAAACAGAAAATCTCCGGAGACCGTTATGTAGCAAAAGAACTTGTCGACTACGCCAGAAACCAGGGGCCGAGAGGAATAATCCACACGGACGAGGACATCTCCGGCTACGGACTGGAGAAAGAATTTGAACAACTCGCAGACATATTCGATAAAGAAGACGAAGATGTTATTGCTATAATTGCAGCTGAAGAGCAGAAAGCGAAAAACGCAGCGCAGGAAGTCAAGAGAAGAGCGGAAATGCTTTACACAGGCACAGTTCCTGAAGAAACCCGGAGCGCGGAACAGGACTTCACAACAAGCTACTCGAGACCGCTACCTGGCGCAGCACGGATGTACCCGGAAACCGATATACCGCCAATCCAGATATCAGATGAAAGAGTAGAGAAGATCGATCAGAACCTTCCAGATACACTGAATGAAAGAGAGGAAAAGTACTCTGAGGAGATCGGAGAAGAACTGGCCTCACAGATCGTTCATTCTGAAAGGCTTCTAACCTTCGAAAACCTGAAGCAGAAATTCGATTCAAAACTTGTCGCAAACACCCTAACCAACATCTACTCCCAGCTTGAATCAGAGGGAGTTAAAGTTGAGGAACTAGCCGAACAACAGTTCGAGGCAGTCTTCGAGGCAATCGAGGAAGAAATCTTGGCGAAAGGTGATATCGAGAAAGTGCTTGAGAAAATGGTTCACATGCCTTCCGAAGAAGCTATCGAAGAAATAGCGGAGTCAAAAACAGGCGAGGAAGAGATCAGAGAAGTAGTTCAGGAAGTGCTGGATCAGAACGAGGAAATGATCGAGGAACAGGGAATGAGAGCTCAAGGCGCACTTATGGGAATGGTGATGGGACAGGTCGAAGCCGATGGAGGAACCGTTTCCCGAATTCTACAGGAAGAGCTTGAAAAACAAGTTTAAACCACTAAGTAAGATTAATAAACCACTAAGTAAGATTAATTTTAGAAGGAAAATTTCTGCTCAGCCAAAAAAGCTTACTAGATCTAATGACTACAGCAAAACTACCAGCGAAGAAAGAAACTTGGTGTATGGTTCTTTGCCTCCTAATAACATTATCTCTTGTTTTATTTGCTAACCTGCCTGATTTAGGCAGCCTCGAAAAGAATACAGAAATATTGGAACAAGAAACAGAGAACAATAAAAGCTCTAATCCGGATTTTACTAAAACATCTAAAAACATTACAGATACACGGTTTATCCGAGAATATAAATTCGAAGGTAAAGCAGGAGAATGGGTGAACAATAGTAAAGTAAAAAATATCGAAGCGTGCTGTGGAACAGTCGAGGTTACACGCTATCCAAACCAAGAGCCGACAACTGAACACATTGAAAATGCCTGGACTTTGTACAACGAATCCTATGATGCCGCCGAGAAAAATGAATGGTTCGAAATGGAACAAGCTATATCCGATGGCTTTCAGAATAAAACCGGTCATTCAATCAACATCAAATATTTTAGAGATAACGAAACCTTGAATCCAGAAAAACCTGAATTCTTAATGTACTATAGTAACTATAGTAGGGATTCTCCCGGAAATAAGTCTCAAAAAGCTCTAGTAGGTTTGATGTACCTGAAAAGCAGCATTGAAAAAGCAGGAGAACAGATCGGAGGACCTTTAACCCTCTGGCACTACCACCCTATCAGAGGGAAAAAATGTTTCAAAGAAGGCTTCGCTCGAGACAGTGAAAACTGTCCTGAACACCTTTATTCAAATAGATCTCCTGAAATGTTACACATATGGTTTATAGACCATCCTGAAGGATTCTTCGGAACAGATATGTCGGTGAAAAAGAGGCTCCCTAAGAAGCCCGAAAAGTTGAGCAAAAGAGAGTTTACGAGCAGAATTAACGAAACATGGTATAGCTAGGCAAGGAGTGAACTTTTAATATTTTTACACACATCATCAAAAATAGGTGATTAAAAATATGCCAGGACTTGGAGGACAGCCTGTCTTCATAATGTCGGAAGACGCTGAACGAACAACAGGAGAAGACGCACAGGAAAACAATATTTCTGCATGTAAATCAGTATCAAAAGCCGTAAGA
>JBLGBS010000020.1:0-14537 GCA_047617985.1 Candidatus Nanohaloarchaea archaeon
GTCCGGGTATCAGAGTATTCAACTTCTGAAGGGGTGCTCGTATCGTTAGAATTATCATTCTGTGCTGGTTCAGCTGCGTGGAGACATCCGGAAGCTACAACAATGAAGCCTAGGAGAAAGATTTCAAATTTCATACAGATTGTTTCGGTTCCGAGGTTTTAACCCTTTCCATCACCAAATGAATACATGGATTTCAGAAAAACTCTGGAAAAACGGCAGGAAATGTTTCCGGTCTACGGCTTAGGTATTTTCATGCTAGTAGCCGGTCTTTCCAAGTTCGTTATCCTAGATCTCTGGCTCGGCTACGAACCAAGGTTTCTCGTAGAGCTAGTTCCGCTGACAGCAAGACAGCTGACAATGTTTGGAGGTTTATTTGAAGCGTCTCTAGGCCTTGCGCTTCTATCAGGGAGAAAAACCTTCTATGTTTCATTGGGGGTTGCTGTTTACCTGTTTGCGATAACTTTACAGCTTGTCAGTTTCGGGCTCTGGGATCTGGCGATTAGGGACTTCGGACTGACGCTTTACGCTTTGAGTGTGGCAGTTTGGAACTACGGTCGATAATGACTTTATGGTAACAATTATATTATTTGGATGATAGAGTAGAATCGTATGTCTACAGAACGAGATGAAAGCTCTTATAGCGTAGATTTGAACCTTCTCGACCATGGTAATAAAGATTTGATAGTTTTGACCTCGATAGCGGAAATTCAGGAAGAAAAAGGCTATGCCAGCGGGATTGATGTAGAAGAATTTCTTGAAGAGAGGTTTAACAAAAATTGGAGTTCAGGTAAGCTGTATCCAATCCTGCACGATCTAAATGATGACGGATATCTTAATTTAAAGGAAAACACTTCCACAAAAGATTATACTCTCACAGAAGAAGGCTTTGAAAGACTTGGAGATGAAATAGATAATCTTCTGGAAACTGCCTATGTACTGGGACAGACATACGATGATATAGGAGAAAAACCGAGTGAAGTAGACCCGGTAAAACGCTTACTGAATGATGATTAAAGGGCGGAGGGCGGGATTTGAACCCGCGTCCCGACCGCCACAAGGTCGGAGTATAGACCAGCTAACCTACCTCCACCATAAGCTTGTGAGAACTATTGGGGCATGAAGTTTTAATATTGGTTTTATCAGTGGGTGTTCACGTCATCATCTCTCTTGTCGAGATCAGACGATGTCATTACCTCATCATCTAATTTTAACTGGTTGTAGAAGAATTAAAAATAGAGATGGCGGGATTTCTCTCCACTTGAGGAAAAACTTTGCGAATACTTTTAATTTCAAAATACAATCTGGCTTTATGACACCCCCTTTGTCTAAACACTCTAAAGGTATTTCTCCGCTGATAGCTGGCGTTATGCTTATTGCTTTTGTTATAAGCCTGGCAACGATTTCGGGCCCGTTCTTTACTAATATAATAAGTCAGCAGACAGATGAAGTGTCTGAAAGCTATGGAAACGTTGAATCTATTGCGAACTCAAGAGTTTCGATAGAAAGTCTGGATTACAATGATTCTTCAGGGAATTACACTGTTACAGTAGTGAACTCTGGAAACGCACCGGTTGAAAATCTTACTTTTACTCTTATAGGCGATACTCCTGTCCAAAAAAGAGTAAATACAGAGCTGGACGAAGGAGAGATAGAGGTCGTGGAACTTAAATCTGAGAACAGGAGCTCAGAGACGTCTTTAAGAGTGGATTCTTCAGGTTCCGCCTCGGATGAGACAGATTTAGATTCTATCTCGGATTCGGGAGGTCAGGAAGAGAGCAACAGTGTAGCCCGGCCTGTAGCTGAAACCTTGTCAGCCACATCAATCTCAACCTCAAGTGCAACCCTTGAAGGTAATGTAACTCAGACAGGAGGGGAAACGCCTCAAGTATACTTTAACTGGAGCCAGACAGGTTCAGGTCTGGATAACCAAGTAAGCTCCGGATCTACAGCCGGTACATTTTCAGAAGAAATTACAGGACTATCATCAGGTACTTCATACGAGTTTATAGCTGTAGCGGGTAACTCTGCTGGTCAGGTAAATGGTTCTGTAGAAACCTTTACGACCGATACAAACGAGGTTACAGGGGCTGCTCTTGAGGACTGGTCAGGATCCTCCCTAAATTCGGGGCCGGATTTCTCCACACAGAGCTTTGAAGAGTCTCTACCGGCTTCTTCGCCTTACACGACTTTGTCAAGACCTTCGTGGAGTCAGAGCGATGGAGGTTCTGTTTCCTTTGATGGCGGGGTAGCCAGGTTTAATCCTGAAAGAACTGCTTTAATGGATCTCTCATCTAAATCTGTTTCAACGCCTGTAACTGTTGAATTCAGATGGAAATCTAATTCAGCTCAGTCTGCCGCCACAAACTTCATAGTGCTGGCTGAATCCGGGACGACAGCAGGTTCGGATATTTCCGGTTACTCTATAACCCCTAAATCAGGTGCTGGTAATGACATAGAGTACTACAGGTGGGATGATGGTTCCGAGGTAGATCTTGCGGAGTATGATAATGCCTGGAGCCGGGACTCCGATTTCCACACATTCAAAATCGAAATAGATAGCTCCGGAACTCACACTATCTACTTTGATGGATCACAGCTTGGGACTGTCACCGATTCAACCTATACAAACCTGAATAAGGCTGGTTTGTCAGGTTACCAGAGAAATGGAGATGCTGATATAGAGATCGACTGGTGGAAAATTTACTAGCAGGTACTTTTCTCTCCCTCTGCTTTTTCACTCTCCGGATCAAACTTTACCTATGAATATCCTGATAACCGGAGGGGCAAACGGTATAGGGAAGAGGACAGCTCTTGAACTGATACAGAAAGGTCACAGCGTCAAAGTTCTAGATAATGATGGAGAGGCACTTGAAAAACTTGATGAAGGTATTGAAACCTTCCATGGCGATGTTAGAGATAAGAATGATCTAGAGGAAGCAGTTCGGCACTTCGAAGTAGAGGTGTTGGTTAACTCCGCGGGTTACCAGAAACAGGGATCTGTTGAAGATATGGATATTGAGAACTTCAGAGAGCATTTCGAAACTAATCTAATTGGAACGGTTAATGCGGTTAAAACCTGTCTCGAATCAGTCAGAAGATCGAACGGCAGAATAATCAACATGTCTTCCATCGCAGGTAAAACCGGTTTAAGGTATTTATCCGCCTACTGTGGGAGTAAACACGCTGTAGAAGGTTTTTCCGATTCACTGAGAATGGAGCTGAAAGATTCTAAGGTCGATGTGGTAATAGTTGAGCCTGGGCCTATTAAGACAGGTTTCAACGAGAAAGGTAGAGACCATCTAAGAAACTTCGTACCCGGTTCCCGCTACTCTGGCGATTACTCGAAAAAACTGGATACTCCGGTTGAAGGGGTTAAAACCGAGAAAGCTGCGAAGAAAGTAGTTAAAGCCGTTGAATCAAAGAAACCGAAGACTCGGTATACAGTTACGAAGGAAGCGTTTTTCGTCCGGAAATTCAAACGGTTCTTCCCGGATCGGTTATGGGACAAACTGATTATAGGTCAGCAGTAGAAAGTTTGCGAGAGCGATGCAAGAGCCCAGTAGTGGAGCGTTTGCCGATATAAGCACTCTTAATCTAACCAAGATTTAAGTAGTCTACCGGCATAATTGGCGGATAGGGCTGTTCCGTTTTGAATGAAAGAGAAAATCTGGTATTCAACTGTTGATGACATAAAGAAGATTCATTCTTTGTCGATTGGTTTAAGAGAACGAATCTTCTGGAAGGCGTTCAATCTCCCAGTTCTCTTGAGGTTCAGAATATTCTATCCAAAATATTCTTTCACCTTTGAATCTGTCTTTGAAACTTGCTATGACCGATCCATAGTTGTAATGATAATCTGTATCAGGATGAGTTAGATATAGAATTTTTGCTATGTCTCTAATCTCTAACTCGATTACTGTACTACCATCTGAGCTGTTTTTCACATTATTCTTCTTGACCTCTGCGGCAAAAATGTTGGACTTGCTGTCGTTTTCCTTGTCACTACGTTCATGGATAAGTATATCAGACCTCATTCCATTCTGATATTTTAGTTTATTGTAGGTTACGTCTCTTACCTTCTTTATTGAGTTTTTGTCTCTATTATCAGGTCGTAATTTTATTTGGTAATTATTATCCTTGAACTTCCACAGACGATTCCTCATCTTTTCAAAAACTTTCTTTCTGTTTGTTGTGCTTTTGGAATCGCTCCCTTTTTTGTTGTATTCCCTGTCTAAGTCTATGTTTTTCTGGTCTATCTCTAGTTTGTCATATAGAATTCTGGCTAAATGGAACGTAACTGCCTCTTCCTGAGCGTTTATATCTATCAAGTGTTCGTGTTGTTCGTTCAGTTCTTCAAACGATGCTTCAATCGCTAACGTAATTTTGTTTTTACACCTATCTGACATTTTCTCACCTGTTTAGATTTTGGCTTCGTTTAGGTATTTTTCCATCTCTTTTTGGAGCTTATTCTTATCCCAAAGTTCTACCTTTGATTCTCTTGCTAGTTCTTTAGCGGAGGAAGTGAATCCTGAAGTACCTATCACTAGTCCTCTATCCCCGTCATAGTAGTCTATTGCTGTGTTAACTTCTTGAACTGCTGAATTGCTGACGTTATTCTGATGGTGTTTAGCCTGGATCACTAGTTTTTCATGAGCTTTCTTAGCTATCAGGTCTGCTCCCTGATCATTTGAACCAGTAGTGACTTTTGCCCGATAACCCATTTTATCGAACAGATCGGCTAGGAAATCTTCGAACTCTAGACCATTTAGTTCTTCTAGGTCGCCGAGAGAAACCCTGTCTTTCTCAATATTCTCTAGCAATTTTCTTTCCTCGCTTTCTAATTCGTTGATTTTGGAATCTGAACTGCCTGATTCTTTTTCTGTGATGCCTAAGTTTTCTTCGAACTGTTCGAGTTCTTTTTCCTCTCGCTTTTCTTTGAAAGTTTGCTCGACGTCGATTTCTATTTTGTCTTTCCAGTATCCGAGTATTTCGGCTAGATATGCTCTTTGAACTTTGTTTCCTTTACCGAACTCAAGGACGAAGGCTTCTATGTAATCTTCGTATTCTTCTGGGTTGTGGAGCTGTAGGAGTTCTTTTAACGCATTTTTCTCTTTCTCTTCTACTGTTTCTTCGATAGCGTCTTGAAGCAGGTTTTCTGATATTTCGAGTTCTTCTCTTTTTTCTATGGATTTTTTCAGTTTCCGGATTTGGTCTGAATTGCCTCTGCCGTGGTTTTCTGCGAGTTTTTCGACATAGCTCTTCACAACTTCTTTTTTCTTGTCTTTGACTTTCTCCTTCAATTCTTCTATACCGTCTTTGAAATCTTCAGTGTCCTCAGTATCTTGTAGCTCGTCTATTAACTCCATAATTTCTGTTTCTGAATCTATATAGCCAGTATTTTTCAATTCCTCTGCATCTTTTCTCCATTTTTCAAAATCTTTTCTATATCTGCTATTCTTCCTATTTTTCCTGATTTCTTCTCTTATTTTGTCAGAAAATTTGTCGTCTAAATCTGGCAGATAGATAGTTTCCTCCCCAATTTCAAGTTCTATAGTTGGGTAATCCATTATTTCCCAAAGCTTTGTTCTAACTGAGACTGCTTCGCCCCAATCAATATTTTGCTTCTTTGATAGACGCACTCTTTGAAGCCCTATTTCAAGCAATAGAGGGAAGTAGCTGTGTTTGTATTCGAAGTTTAGATTTAGTATATCCGCACCTCTCTCTTTTATGACTACTAAATCCATTTCTTCTGAGCTTCTGTTGGCTTCCATAAGTGCAGATTTATCTGGTTGTTCTAGAGGATAAGTTTTACCGACAGTTACAGAAGATGGGTATTTTTGTGCTAAAGCTTTTGCCAAGAATCTTTCTTTTCTTCTACCATCTGCTTGAAGTTTGAATAAAGAAATTCCGCCTAGCCATAGCACCCAAGCTCCAAGGAACAGGTTAAGAATCGGTGTAAAGACCCAAGTAATCAAGATGAGGACTGTGATATAGGCAGTTTTCTTTCCAGAAAGGACTCTTTCGATTAGACGTCTCAAACTTAGGTAAGGAAGAAATATAGGTGTCAAGAAAAGGACTTTCCAACCTGATTCTGTATACAAGCCTGAAACTTTTTCTCTGAACTGTTTTTCGGCTTTTCTCTCAGCCATAAACTAGTTATTATAATCAAAGAATTATACATTTTGGTCAGTATCTTTAATCAATTCTTGCATAAACTCGTTAACCTCGTTAAAGACCTCTTGTTTTCCGATATCTCGGTTTTTGACTAGGTATTCGAGCCCTTTCTGGTGGCTTTTGACTTTGATTTTCTGTTCTTCTGAATGTACAGTCTGTAGTTGTTTGCCGTATCTCTTTGAGGGGAGAAAGCATGTCACATTATAGGCAGATGCGGTAGAAAGTAAAAATAGCTGGAATAAGGGTTCTCTAGAGCCTTCAGGTATTGCCAGCTACTAAGGTATTTGCGAGAGCGAGGATTTGAACCCCGGAACCTCTACAGGACAGCGCCCTCAACGCTGCGCCTTTGACCACTTGGCTACCCTCGCGTTGGAAGCCTGTGAATGGTTTTCGGTCGGCTATTTTTTTAACTGGTTTGTCTAGATGCAGTACTTTGGAGGGTTACCGCCTTCAAATCTCATGAAGGGTTCTTCGACCGGTTCAACACTTACCTTTACAGGGTTTTCTCCCAGTATTTCCTCGTAGAACCCGTCGACCGGTTTGTATCTATCCCTGAAATCCGTCATCGATTCGTTCAGTTCTAGGTCTTTCTCCACTATTTCGTGAAAAGTTTTTCCATGATCCTCGCCTTCATAAAAACATATCCGGTATAGGTCTGTCTCTCCGGTGAAGTCTCCTGAGGCTCCAACCAGCTGATCTCCTTCTTGATCGTATATATCTCCTGCCCGGTATAGAGGTTTGAAATCCGAGAGTTCGTCTATCTTCTGCTCTACTGTTTTTCCCCAGTATTTCATTTTCTCCTCATGGTTCTTCTCTGCCAGACGATTTCTGGTAGCGATCATTAGACATTGGCTTTCCGGGCTGTGGTTCCACATGTTTCCGCCATCCTCTCTATTCAGCTCTGCAGGATAACCAAGTTCGAGCTCTAACTCGTTTCCAAGTCCGGAAAGATTCTCGCTGTAACCCTTTACCGAGCCGTAGTGGTTGTGGTTCAGCCCTACTAGAACCATACCCTCCTCCAGAGCTCTTTCCTCGGCGAAGTCACATGCGGAGGGGATTTGCCGGGGATCTTCTATATCTATCTCGTATCTCTTCATTCTCTGTACAACCATTCTTCTTCTGAATATTTATCAGCTAGTTCCTGTGATCTCTTGAGCTCGGAATCGGTCAGCTCGGATTCCTGGAACTTCCTTTCCTCTGTCAGCGCTTTTTTGAGTATCTTCCTTGCTTCATCGAAGCTCGCGTCTGATTCCTGGGTTATCGAGGAAACCCGTTCTCTAAACTCTTTGATCTGTTTATCTTTCAGTTTGTCTTCACTAGGTGTAAGCAGTGAGAACATTTCCTCTGGGTCTGTCTGGTAGATCAGGGTGCCTCCGATATAGACCACTCCGTCCTCTCGCTTCAGTGTGGCGCCGGAGATCTTGCCGTTTCCCGTTACGATATCGTTGATAGGTTCGTGCTCCGCATTTATACCTATTTTTTCAAGACCTTCTGCAATCTTTCCACATACATCCTCGTATATTTCATTCACGTCATCCGGAAAATTCTTTTCGGAAGCGACTATCCCCCAGGTGATCTCGCCCTCTGGTGTTAGAAATGTTGCACCTCCACCACCCTGTCTTCTGACCAGAATCACATCATCTCTTTTCTCAAACTCCTCCACGTCAACCTCTTCCTCGAAGCTCTGGGAGTAGCCCAGGTTGATGCATTTCCTGTCCCAGCCAGCTAGAAAAATTATTGGGTTGGAGCCGTTCCGCACTGACTCCATCAGGGCTTTGTTCAGCCCGGTCTTGAAGTAGGGATCGTGTCTTTCAAAACTGATGAATCTCCAGGTTTGATTATTTTCCATAGAATAATTTTTCTCTGAGAATAGTTAAACACTCTTCGGCTGACAAAACCGTTAAATACAGGCTGAAAGAAAATTGACCCTATGGTGGAGAAAAAACCGCTGACTGCTACAGCTTTCATTGCTCTGCTCGGCGCCTTACTTATTTATTTGGATTCGCCAAGTATTTCCGGACTGGGGGAGTACAGGTACGCGTTCCTGGTACCGATTTTCACTTCGATAATCGCTGTCGCCAGTCTCTACTTTATTTACTCCAAGCTTTCTGAGGTGATGGAATGATAGAGATAGATATGGCTGTAAGACTTTTCCATTTTCTAGGAGCTGTGACTGCGGTTGGAGCGGTTTTATCGACGGATTTGATTAACTCTTACTATTTCCTTCATCCCTCAAAGTTTGAGTATGAGCTAAAAGTAGAGGAACTGCTCTCTCTTATGATATGGGCAGGTCTATTCGTTTTATCCGTGACCGGTACATTAATGTTCCTGAAAAACCCGGCTTTTATTCAGAGCCAGATGTTCCAGCTGAAGATGCTGGTTGTCGCAGTACTGTTCCTCAACGGGGTTTTCCTCAATCAATGGGCTTCTCCGAGACTGTCTAAAATAAATGATTCAGAGGAAACACGGCTCAGAGATAAAAGAAAGTTTGAGATTGTAGCAGGCATCTCGGCTTTAATATCTGTTACCGGCTGGATGACCGCTCTTCTCATAGGCTACTTCTAGTAATTCGGGTTCTTCTCCTCAACGTTTTCTAGGTGGTTCTCGTGCCTTGCCATTAGAAAGAATAGATCACTTAGCCGGTTGATATATGCTAGAACCTCTTCCCTAAGTTCCTGTTTCTCGTCCAGTGCAACTATCTTCCTTTCAGCTCTTCTCGCTGTTGATCTTGCCAGGTGAAGGTGTGAGGCGGACTCAGTTCCCCCCGCTAAAACAAAATCTCTCAGCGGTGGGCATTCGTCTTGGTACTTATCGCACAGCATTTCCAGTCTGTCAATGTTTTCCTGAGCCACTTTCTCCTCAGGATCTCTGTTCGCCAGTTCAGCCTGTAAAATATGGAGCTCATTCTGGATCTCTTCCAGCTCCTCGTTTTTTTCTTCAGTATAGTTTCTGCAGACACCTACCAGCGAGTTCAGCTCATCTACTGTACCGTACGCCTCTATTCTCTCGGATGATTTCGAAACCCTTTCACCTGAGGACAGATCAGTTCTTCCTCTGTCACCTCTTCCTGTGTAAACCATGAAGCTTTTTGGTGTAGAAGGAGTTAAGAAATTTGCTGATTACTTTATACAGGAGAGATCATTATGGCAGATTATCTGGCTCCGGAAACGGTTGACCTTAGGAAAGGTCAAAATACGGAAATTGAAGGTGGGGAACAGGGCTGGTCAGACCAGGGTTCTTTCGACGCCGATCTCAGGGGCTGTATTGCTTTGACCGCTTACAATCCGGATTCCGGTGCTGGAGGGATGTATCACATGGTAGCTGAGGAGATGGAGCCTGCTGATGTTACCCAGACAATCTGGGAGATGTGGCATGATTCCACTTTTTTCGGTGACCCGGAGCAGTTCAAATGGTATGCTGCAGGAGGTTATCCTGGAGATGCTGACTACACAGAGTCCTCCATAGATGTGGAACACAGCGATAGAGCTTATCTGCGCAGGATTCATGTAGACAGGTTCTTCGATCAGATGGATGTGTCATACAAATCAGAGTGGCTTGATGAGGATGATTTGATGCAGGTATCTCTTGATATGGATGAAGAAGAGTTCCATGTAACTAGATATGAAGGTTCTAGGGTTTTTACCGATTACATGTTTCAGGACAATCATGTTTAAGTTTATCAGAACAGTTCTTATTCCGTGAAGCTGTACGAATACGAGGCAAAAAATCTTTTACAGGGGAAAGGAGTGAAGGTTCCGGAGAATGATGGAGAAAGATATGCTGTTAAAGCACAGGTGTTAACCAACGACAGAGCTGAACACGGTGGGATAGAGTTCGCTGAAACCAGAGAGGAAGCTGAGGAGATAGCAGAGGAGATGAAGGAAAGAGAGGTTCAAGGCCATGAAGTGGACAAAGTTTTGATAGAGGAGAGAATCGACCTTGACCACGAATTCTACATCGCGTTCCTCTACGATACTGATACCCGGAGACCGGTTATGCTTTTCTCCACAGAAGGAGGCTCAGGAGTGGAGAACAGACAGATCTCGAAGATGGTGCTTGATGAGGGGTCTGAAATCGATGATTTCAGTTCTTTTCTAGAGAACGAAGGAGTCGAAGATAACGGTTTGAGCAAGGTTGCGGAGAGACTTTACCGTGCATTTCTGGAAGAGGATATGAGACTATTGGAGATCAATCCTATGGTTAAATCGGCTGAAGATTTTATCGTGGTTGATGCGATGATTGAACTTGAGGATGACGCATCTTTCAGACATGAATGGAGTTATCCGGAGCGGTCTGTGATGGCGAGAGACAAGACTGAGAGAGAGAAGAGAGCGGAAAAGATAGATGAAGATGATCACAGAGGTGTCGCCGGAAAGTACACAGAGCTTGAAGGCGATATCGGCATGATGCTTGCTGGTGGAGGTGCCTCCCTGACCAACATGGATGCATTAATAGAGTATGGTGGAGAACCTGCGAACTACACAGAGTATGGAGGAAACCCGCCGACGGAAAAAGTCTACAAACTGAGTAAGGTCATAATGTCGAAACCGGGTTTGAAAGGGCTGTGGCATGTGGGGGGGACTGCAAACAACACCGATATCTACAGAACTATGAAAGGTTTCTGCCAGGCCCTGGAAGAGGAAAAACCGGATTACCCTATAGTTGTCAGGAGGGATGGCCCGAACGCCGATAAAGCGTTTGAGCTGTTGAGAGAGACAAGAGATAAACTTGATCTGAATATGAAACTTTACCGAAACGATACACCTATGACTAAAACTGCGGAAGTACTTATGGAGATGGTAGAGAAATGATTGTTAGAAAAGCTGAGGTGTTTCGATGAGTAAAATCCCTGTATTCGATATTGGGGACACGCTTATGCCGTCCTTCCGGCTTCAGAACAAGTTAATGAAGGATGAGCTGAAAGAGCAGGGAGCAGAGGAGATCCCTGAGTTTGATGTGAATAATTTCAGAATCTACACTCCGTCTGAAGTGAAGGAGTATTTGGATAAACACGGTCTGGATCACGGAGATCCGATGAGAATAATTGAAAAATACAAGGATCGTGAACGCCGTTACATGGAGGAAAAGGGAGTATTTGAGACGCTTAGACAGATTTCCGAAGATTTTGGGTCTATAGGTTTTGTCAGCGACAACACAATTGAGGGAAAGAGATGGATGGCGGATCAGCTTGAAGCGCATAATGTGCCTTATGAAGGATTGGTGGTCTCCGAAGAAGTTGGTGTAGAGAAACCTGACCCGAAAATTTTCAAGGAGTTTCTCAACATCCGTGGCCGGCCAGGGAAGGACTTCGTCTACTTTGGAAATAATCTTAACCGGGATCCTGCCTGTCAGAAAGTCGGGATGGACTTTGTCCTGGTTAAACAGTACAAAGTCTACGGGGAGAAAGATGTCGATCCTATAGACAAAATCAGTTACAGAGCGGTTAAGGAAGCTGTTGAATAATGTCAATACTTGTAGATAAGGATACGAAACTTCTGATCCAGGGAATCACAGGTCGGGAGGCGTCTGAAAAACTGCCGGAGATGCTGGATTACGGTACAGATGTCGTTGCAGGAGTAACGCCGGGCAAAGGCGGACAGAAAGTTGAGGGCGTTCCGGTATATGATTCGGTTGAAGAAGCTCTGGAGAAACATCCCGAGATCAACGCTTCTCTTGTCTATGTCCCGCCTTTTGCTGCGAAAGACGCGGCTTTCGAGGCAATGGATAATGGGATCAAGCTCCTTGATATCGTAACCGAGAGAGTTCCTACGAAAGATTCCTGGAAGATATTTGAGAAAGCTGAGAAAGAAGATGCCAGAGTGGTTGGCCCGACCTCTGTTGGTATAATCTCGCCAGGTAAATCCAAGCTCGGGCCGATAGGAGGGTCAGAACCGGAAAAGGTCTACAAACCTGGGAAGGTAGGTATAATATCGAAGTCCGGCGGTATGACAACCGAGACTGCCTGGGTTGTTCGGCAGTCAGGATACGGAGTTTCGACAGCTATGGGACTTGGAGGAGATAGAATAGCAGGAACCACTTTTGAAGATGCATTGAAACTTTTCGAGGAAGATGATCAGACGGAGGCGGTTGTAATGTTCGGAGAGCTGGGAGGAACGTACGAGGAGAAAGCTGCTGAACTTGTTGAAAACGGTGACTTCACCAAACCCCTCGTTGCATTTATTGCAGGTAAGTTTACTGAGGAAATGCCTTCCCGCCAGTATGGGCATGCTGGAGCTGTGATCAGAGGTGAGAGAAGCAAACCGTCTTACAAGGAGAGTATTTTGGAAGAAGCTGGAGCTCATGTAGTCAATGTCCACCATGAGATCGGAGAGAAGCTGGATGATTTACTGAGGTAGGTAGATTTTACCTAATAGGAATAAAGATTTATGTACAAAATATTACTTATGCTAGAGTTTGAGGAAATCTTCGGAGCCGGAGAATTTGATGACGATGATGGTAGCTATGAGAAGGAGTTCTTAGGAGTTGAAGCTGGCAAGACGAGGAATGTGCTGGATTTTGAAACACTCTGGGAGCATGCAAACCGGCAGGGATATGATGTAGAAGCCTTTCCAAATGGTACGTCCAAGGATCTGGAAATAGAGAACGGTAATATATCCATATATGTGGAAAACTTTTCAGATGGTAGAACAGCACTGAAAATAGATTTTGACGATGAAGTTAATGATGTCGAAGCATATATGAAGGCCTCTGTTGACCAATGGCTTGGGGAAATTATTAGAAGAGAGCAGAAGGCGCATAGAGCTGCTACAAACTACGTGCATAATATTATACCTGAAAAAGCTGAGGAAAAAGGTGTCAGCCCGGATGTTCTTATTGAACAGCATCTTGATTTCCCGAATGGAGATTCGTTATCCCGTTTCCACGATGAATACAGAAGTGGAGCTCCAGGAGAGATAGGTATAAACTACGCTGCTGAGTTTGAATTATGGCCGTTCGAGAAAGACGATATGAATCGTTCTGATTTACCAGGAAAAATGCCTATAGCTGACGAGATAGACAGTCCTGACCTAAAATCCAGAAACGATCTCTACCAGAGAGTTTTTCTAGAATCAGTAGTTGAAGAAGCCATACAGGAATATGATATGGACACAGGGCTTAGAGAAGAATGGCTAGAATACGTTGATACAGCAATGAGTTAGAATTAAATCCGTATGTAACTCAAAATACTTCTATGACCAATTGGGAAACTAATATCGCCTCATCGGGAAAAGAAGCAGTTATCCGAGGAGTCGATCATGAAGAAGTCATGGAGATGGATTTCGCTGATGCCATCTGGCTCGTCTTAACCGGAGATAAACCCTCGGAGGATGAATCCGAACTTTTCAATACTATTCTCTCATCTTCTATAGATCACGGGGTTGGAAATCCGTCAACCGTTTCCGCCAGAACCATCCAGAGCGGAGGGAACGGCATGAATACAAGTGTTGCAGGAGGAATTCTGGCTCTTGGCGACAAGCACGGCGGAGCGATCGAGGACTGCATGGAGATGCTCCAGAACGATAAAACCGCTGAAGAGATAGTAGAGGAAAAACTTGTGGAAGATAAGAAAATTCCAGGACTCGGGCATAAAATTTACGATGAGAAAGATCCCCGTAGTCAGAAGATTTTTGGGAAGGCAGAAGAACTAGGTATTGCAGGAGAGTTCACGGAAAAAATGAAGGCGATCCAGGAAGAGTTTGCCGATAGAAAAGTATCTCTGGTAATCAATGTTGATGGAGCGATCGCCGGTGTTATGAGCGATCTTGACTGGGATCACAGGCTTGGAAAAGGACTATTCATCATAGCCAGGACACCAGGTCTCGTTGGCCATGTAAGAGAGGAGATGGAGGAAGATGACTTCAGAAGAGAAGAAGGCGATTATACAGGTGAATAATCTTGAAATATGAAGAGTTTGAATCGGATCTTGGAGACATCGCGATCTCAAAGAGACATATAGAACGGGAGGATTCTGATAATCACTGGATAGAGGAGCGGAAGGAAAGAGAGGGAGAAGACAAGTTACTGGATGCAGTGGATTTCGCGAAAATAGAGAGCCTTGAGTACGAGATTGGGCCGGTTTTACATTCGATAAATATCCAGGTTGAAGACGGCTGGAAGAAGCTGTACTTCACATCAGAGGAGACGGCGCAGGAAGTCATGGATAATCTGGAGTACCGATTGAAAGCATTCAGGCAGAACTACGATTGATAGCAAAATTTTTAGAGAAAAATGCTGGATGCGGTCGCCGGGATTTGAACCCGGGTCGGCGGCTCGAAAGGCCACCATGCTTGGCCAGACTACACCACGACCGCGTTTAGAACCTGTGTAGAAAAAGTCGGTACTAACACTTTTAAGGGTACTCA
>JBLGBS010000021.1:0-13943 GCA_047617985.1 Candidatus Nanohaloarchaea archaeon
CAACAGCTTCGAAATCGTAATCACCTAAATTACTATCTGCATCAGAATCTCGATCAAAATTATAACTGAAATTCCCTCCGCTCTCTGAGGTCATATTATGAGCTCCTGAATTGCCATCTGAATCAGACCATTCAAGCTCCACATAATTTATATTATCTAATGTGAATCCATCGGCGGCCAAGAAAACATCGCCATCATGGACATTATCTTCAGGCAGATTGAAGCTCTGAGCTGCTCCAGTTGCTATTAGTAGTGTTGTTAGAACGAGTAATAGGCCTGTTTTGGATCGGCTGTGATTAATTGCTTATCACTAATGACTTATTCTCAGCGAATGTTTAAGTAAATTTTTCGAACAACCCTGTTATTCTTCCCGGGCCTGTTCAAATCTTTCAACGGCTTTTTTGCGCTCTTCGTCATGTTTAACGATTGCTTCGGGGTATTCTTCCCCAATGGTTACTCCGCAGTTCTCCTGTTCAAGTTTGTTCATTTTCTGAGGCCGGTGAATGTGTTTGTCAGGCACATCCTCGAGTTCCGGCACCCATTTTCTGATGTATTCTCCTTCCGGATCGTATTTTTCTCCCTGTGTCCAAGGGTTGAATACGCGGAAATAGGGCTGTGCATCGGTTCCTATTGAGTAGGCCCACTGGATTCCACCGATCATCGCTGAGACTTCGGCGTCGACGAACATTCTGGAGAAGTAGTCGTGTAGGTCTCGCCAGTCAAGCCAGAGATCTTTGCACGCAAAACTGGTTACAACCATTCTCAACCGGTTGTGCATCCACCCGGTTTTCTTTAACTGTCTCATACCGGCGTCGACAAACGGATAACCCGTTCTTCCCTCAACAAATCTTTCCCAGTCCTCACAAGCTTCTTCTTTCGACCGCCACTCAATATCTCTGAACTGATCCTGCAACGCTTTTTCCTGTGATTCAGGGAAGTTCCACAGCATCTGGAAGTAGAAGTCGCGCCACGCCAGCTCTTCCTGCCAGGTCTCTATACCCGAAGTATCGGCCGGGTTCCGGGCTTTAATCCTCTCGGCTTCCCAGAAAACTTCTCTGATTGACACTGTTCCAAACTTGAGGTGCGGGGAGAGCTTTGAGGTCGAGTCTTTCCAGGCGTAGTCCCGGTTCTCGTTGTAGTTCCATATGTTGTCCTTAAAACCCTCTAACCTTTCTTTTCCTCCTTCCCGGCCAGGTTTCCAGATCCATTCGAAATCTTCCGGCTCCTCAAAACCAAGTTCTTCCAGGGAAGGTATGTTGTCCGACTCAACTTTAGGAACGGAGTAATCATCCGGTTCCTCCGGCCTCGGTTTCTCCCGGTCGAACCATTTCTTCTTGTAGTATGTGTAAACTTTGTAGGGATCGCCGGAGTTAGTCAGTATCTCCTCTTTCTCAAACATTACGATATCCTTGAAACTTTCAACCTTTACATCTAAATCTTCAACTCTCTGATCTCTCTGCCTCGAGTAAGAAGAGTAATCCCTGTTGAAGTATATTTTATCGGCCGAGGTTTCCTCAACAATTTTTTCGAGCTCTTCGACCGGTTTTCCTTTCCGGACAATCAGATCTTTACCGCTTTCTTCCATCCTGTCCTTCAGGTCTTTCAGCGATTCATTCCAGAACTTCACTCTTGAATAGCCGAGCTCGGCTTTCTCAAAATACTCCCTGTCAACTGCATAGAAAGGAATAATCCTGTCGTGCTCCCTGGAGGCCTCCACCAGAGCAGTATTGTCATGCTCTCTGAGAGATCTTCTTATCCAGACGATAGCAGTCATGAAGAAATAAATTGTTAGACAGCTTGAAGTGAGTTAGTCTCCACCAGCATATGGGAAATCGTAGTCATTTTTCCCAGTTAAATCGAAGTGTCGGATACTCTCACTTGCTTCCTCCATACCTGCTTTGTATCCTTCAATATAGCTTTCCGGTAACCTCTCTTCACCCAACTCAATACTGGCGCCAAGAGTGTAAATAGAGAAGCTGTACCTTATTTCGTCCTCTCCAGATACAATTCTGTCGGCATCTGCAGAGGTCTTTTCCTGAGATTCTAGTCTTCCAAAAATTTCTCCTGTCTTCCTAACAGGGTTCAGGGATTTTGAAATATCTTTCAAATTCATATTGAGAAGAATAGTTGTAAACCTTAAATAAAGAAACTTACTCAGTTTTGATTCCCCAAACACTGCCGTCCGAATCTCTAACCCTCAACTGCTCACCAGAAGCACCTAAAGGCATCAAAGCACCAACCGTACCATCCTCAAGCCTTACTCTTAACCAATCATCTTGGACTGTGTCAAGCGAGTAAACCGGCACATCAAAGATAGAGCCATTATCAATCCTTATTGTACCTACCTGATTCAAAGGATCTGCTACCTCTCTTACGTAAGCTCTAGTGCTTTCAAAGGAGATATACCCCTCTATTATGTAGTCGCCATTTGGACTAAATCTAGAATAAGCAGTGCCGCTGGCAGTAGCAAGTTGCTCTTCGAAGCTCCAGTCTGAAACCCGGAAAACATAAGTTCCTCCAGTTTTACCATAAGCGAGCCAGTCACCGTCGGGATCAAAAGTAACCTGCCTAGGCGCATTTGTGCCGTTTGTTAGTGTGGCCTCAACAGTCCAAGTTTGTGTTTCGTAAATCTTAACATCTTCAGATGTGCCCTCTGAGACAGCAAGATAATCACTTTTAGGGCTGAAAGCAATTCCTCTTGGATTCGAATCACCGTCAGCTATTACAGTCTCCTCTGACCAGTCGCTGGTATTGTAGATGTAAATTTCACCTGTATTGCCATTAGCGCAGGCCAGATAATTGTTATCGGGGGAAAAAGCTGCCTCTTGGCCTCCTTCAGAACTTGAATTGAACTGAGCTACATTATTCCATGTTCCTGATTCGTAGACATATGCTTCATCAGTGTAATCATTTCCTTCTATAATACCTACAACCAGCCAGTTACCATTAGCCGAGAAATCAAGGGAGTAAATCTCATCACCACTGCTTATATAAGCAAAGTAAGGATCCTGCTCCACCCAGTCACCTGTCGTGTAAACATTTGGCTCATTCGACTCTGTGAAAACCAAGTAATTTTCGTTTTGGGAGAATGCTATATCATATATGTAACTGCCACTGGAATTAGAAAGTTCAGCCTGATGAACCCAATCTCCAGCAGAATAAACGTTCACATCCCCGCTTTCATCTCCATATGCAATCCAGCTTCCTTGCGGGGAGAAAGCAGAAGACGCTCCATCTGTTGGTTCGGGGAAGGAAGCTACTATATTCCAGGACATCAGAGATCACTCCGGATCCATATATTTCCTTCTGAAGGATCAGAGCTTACCTCAGGAATATTAATAGCTCCATTAACAGTCATTACACCGCTAATTGATACGTCTCCGTTCGAATTAATGTTGAAATCAGTACTGGTCTCTCCCGAACCTCCGTAAAAGCTCAGGCTATCGCTTCTAATGTTTAAAGCACTGGCAGGCGACATACCTAAAACACCAAGACCTGCAGCGCCTAAACCAATCTTCTTGAGAAATTTCCTCCTACTTATTTCAGAACTAACTTCTGTAAACCCCTCAGTTTCTTCATTAGTTTCCTTAAGACGCCTATTTTCCTTTTCAAGTTCCTCAACTCTTTCCTCAAGGCGTTCAATCTTCTCCTCAAAATCCATGTACCTAAGTTACTGGAACTGTGATAAAAAAACATCCCTTCAAAGAGTTACTGTTTCTGGAAGTAGCTGTCCAGTTTTTTCTTCTTGTCTTCAGGGCCGATCAGAATCAATTCATCGCCTTCGTCCAGTTGTATGTTTATATCCTCGGAAATCGTTTTGTCTCCCTGTATAACCGATACAATCTTGAATCTTTCCGGGAATGATTTGTCTTCCTGAATTTCCTTGGCTGTTCGCTCAGCCAGTGAAGATTCTTCACCAAGCTTGGCTTTCAGTATTTCACGGCCTTCTGAAATATTTGCGAGCTTGACAAGGTAAGGGTGCTCAACTGTGCTTAAAAACTCTGATAGAAGCAGATCTGTGTGAGCAACGGTTTCAGCGCCTATAATCTCGAATGCTTCAAGGTATTCATCGTCCTCGACACGCGTAATTACTTTTGGAACCCCGTATTTCTTGGAAAGCGAGCATACAACCATGTTTTCGTTGTCGTCCGCCAGGGCTGATATAACAACGTCAGCTTTGTTTATCCCTGCGTCTTCAAGCGCTGTGATAGTTCCCGGAGATTTGTTGACCACAGTTGCTCCGGAAGAAGCGTAGAGCCTCTCGCATTTGTCCTCATCCTCGTCTATAACTACTATATCATGCCTGTCTTCAAGTGACTTGACGAGTTTCCTTCCTATCGTGGTGATTCCTGCTACGACTATGTACATATTAGGAGTTTTTGAAAAGCTCCGTATTAAAAATTGCGAGAACCGGAAGCATCTCAAGCCTTCCTGCCAGCATAACTATCAGCCAGATAAACTTTGTAACCGGATTCAGTGTGATAAGGTCGTTCTGCATGTAGACAGGGCCCATATTGCCTGCTGCGGAAACTGTTCCGGAGAGCGCTGCCATCAGAGAGGTATCCTCGACAACTAGAACCAGCATTGTTGTAACGAAGATCACAGACATCCAGGTGAAGAACAGAACTGAAATCGTTCTGACAGCAGAGTTTTCAAGCAGTTCACCGTCTATCTTAACCTCGTTTATAGCTGATTTAGGCAGGCTATACGCTCTCAGCCTTGTCTTAAGCAGTTCTATCATTGTTTTAAGCCTGAAAACCTTCCAGCCTCCTGAAGTCGATCCCAGCGAACCTCCGACAAACATGACGCCGAGAAAGATGGTCTGTAAAACTATTGAAAGCGACATTATACTCGCGGTTGAATAACCTGTTGAGGAGAGAACAGAAGCCGACTGGAAGAACCCGTCAATAATAGAGGGGTTTACAGCTGAACCGCTGAAAAACAGGTCTGAAGCCATCATGGAACCCACCAGAACAAAGATCAAGGTGTAAAGTCTGAACTCCGAACTACTGATCAAAGGCCGATAATCAGATCTCATCAACCGGTACAGAAGCACGAAGTTAACACCACCTAGAAACATGAGAGGAATGGTAGCTATCTGAATTGCTGTGCTGAAACCTCCTATACTGGCGCCCTGGGTCGAGAACCCTCCGGTTGATATACCGGAGAACGAATGAAGAATCGAATCGAAGACAGGCATGCCAAGCCCGATATAGACACCAGCAAAAACAACTGTCAGAAACCCGTAGACACGCCAGAGATCGATAATTGATTTCTCAAGAGACGGCCGGATAGACCCTGAATCAGTTTTATGGGCCTCAGCAGAGTAAAGCCTTCGGGCGACTCCTCCAGACTCTCTAATAACTGCTATGAAGAAGGTCAGTATACCCAGACCTCCGATCCACTGCATGAAAGATCGCCAGAAAAGCATGGATTTCGACAGATTTTCAGGGCTTGCAAACATTGAGATCCCGGTTGTTGTAAGGCCTGCTGACGCCTCAAAAAGCGCATCTATCACACTTACATCGAAAACCAGGAACGGGATTGCACCAAAACATATAGCAAGAAACCATCCGAGAACCGTGGAGTACATAGCTTCCTGAACCGAGGGCGATTCCCGGAGGCCTAATCTCTCCAGAGCAGCTCCCATAGCTACGCATATAACCGCTGAAAAAACAAATCCGGACAGCATAAAGTAGCTCTCACCGTAGTAAAGTCCTACGAAAACCGGTGTTATAAGCAGGAATCCGAAAATCTGGAGAAAACTTCCTATCAGCTGAAAAGACACCCGGGTTCTCATAAACCTAGAATTGCCGGGGCTGAATAAAAAATGTCGCAGAAGTCGAAATGGGTTTTAAAGCTTATCTACTAATTTCAGGATGCTCGGAACCCTGGAATTTCAGCCAGGAGACTGAGGTGAATAAATTATGAAAATTACAGTTGGAAACACAGACGGCGAAACACATCAGATCGAAACCGAAGAACCAGCACAGATCTACGGAAAGCAGATCGGAGAGGAGTTCGATGGAGGAATTGTCGGACTTGAAGGCTACACCCTGAAAGTAACAGGAGGAACCGATAGACAGGGCTTCCCAATGAGAAAATCAATCGAAGGAGCTGAAAGAAAAAAGGTTCTGCTTGAGAAAGGATCCGGAATCAGAGAAGACGAAGACGGAGTCAGGAGAAGAAAATCCGTACGTGGAAACACTGTCAGCGGAGAAATCGAGCAGTTGAATACAACAGTAGTTGATGAAGGCTCCAAATCGATCGACGAACTTCTAAACGAAGAAGACGAAGAATAAACCATAATGACAGAAACACCAGAAGTCAACATCGGACTGGTCGGGCATGTAGACCACGGAAAGACAACTTTAACCAACGCGCTGTCCGGAAAATGGACGGATGAGCACTCAGAAGAGCTGAAAAAAGGGATAACAATCAAACTGGGATACGCAGACGTTTCCTACTACAGAGATGAAGACGGTTTGAATGTTAAAGGAGACGGCGATCATGTCAGAACGCTCTCCCTTGTAGATGCTCCCGGTCACGAAACACTGATGGCAAACGTTCTCTCCGGAGCAGCCATTATGGACGGAGCAATACTTTTAGTCGCAGCTGACGAGGAAGTTCCACAGCCACAGACCCGTGAACACCTTGCAGCACTTGATATAATCGGAATAGAAAATATTGTGGTAGTTCAGAACAAGATAGACAAAGTCTCGAAAGAGGAAGCAAAAGAGAACTACCATCAGATCAAGGAGTTCCTCAAAGGAAGTACAGCGGAAGACGCACCTATAGTACCGATTTCCGCCCAGCAGGAGGTCAATATCGATGCACTTCTGGAAACTATCGACGAGGAGATACCGACACCGGAAAGAGATCTGGAGTCGGATCCAAAGATGCTTGTAGCAAGATCATTTGATATCAACAAACCCGGAACGGAGATAGATGAGATCAAGGGAAGTGTTGTCGGCGGAAGCTTGACGAAAGGAAAACTTGAGAAGGGAGAAGAAATCGAGATCCGACCCGGAATCAGGGTTGACGGAAAATGGAAAAGTGTAACCACAGAAGTCGAAACAATTCTACACGGAGGGAAACCTGTGGAAGAAGGAACCCCTGGAGGACTCCTCGCAGTTGAAACCTCACTTGACCCCTCACTGTCTAAATCCGATGGACTGGCAGGAAACGTCCTCGGAAAGAAAGGGAAACTTCCTGAAACCGCGGATAAAGTGGAGATTGATGTCGAACTTATGAAAGAGCTAGCAGGATCGGAAGGAAAGGAAGAGATAGAGAACATCAAGAAAGGTGAGCCTCTGATGATAAACATTGGAACCGGTAAATCAGCCGGAGCAGTGACAGGGCTTGGAAAAACTGTGGAAATAGATCTGAAGATGCCTATATGTGCAGAAGAAGGGGATAGAGTAGCAGTTTCCCGGCAGATAGGCTCCCGCTGGCGGCTTATCGGTCACGGCAGGGTTGTCTCAACCCGGTAAAGGTCGCACACCTTTTAAACTGAAAACTCAAAATGGGTAACACGGAGGGGAAACTAGATTGGTACTTGAACTGATTAACACAGCAGATCCGCTGGTACGGGTCGGAATGGCACTTCTAATACTTGTTTTCGGGCATCTCGGAGTTAAAGCCTTCAACCTCGGCGTCAGAAAGTACTGGAGGTCAAAAGGAAGTCAGCTCACCAGAAAAGAAGTGAAGGAGAGAAATGAGGCGCTGAAATACGTTTCATACGCACTTGACTCAGGTATAATAATTCTAGCCCTGCTCTACCTTAATACAGGGATTAACACAGGGCTCATAGACTCCTTAATTGAATTCGTTCCACAGATGATTTCAGCTATACTTGTAGTAATACTTGGATTCCTTGCGATAAATATTACAACCAAAGCCGGGTCAGACTTCATGAAAACCCTGGGAGTCCACATGTACTTCCAGGAGATAGGACTATCCCAGAGCGCACTGAAGTTGTTCGCAGGAATATTCAAAGGATTCCTATATCTTCTCCTGCTTCAGATCGCCCTAACAGAACTTGGAATCGGAAGCGCGTTTGTAGACGAACTTGTAAAAGCCTCTTCATGGGCTGCAGCGTTCCTTGTGGCCGGACTTGTCTTCTACGGCTTCAAAGATCTTTTCCAGAACTACGCAGCCGGAATCTACCTTAAAAACTCGCGAGTAGCGCGCCCAGGAGAGGAAATCGACCTAGACGGTGAAAGAGCGGAAATAAGAAATGTTTCTCTCTTCAGCACCACAATGGACACCCAGTCAGGCAGAACGGTTCTATCGCCAAACAGCAGACTTATGGACTCAAACATATCAGCCAAGAGAACAAAAAGCGATCTAGAAACACTGGAAGATATCAAGAGCTACTTTGTGGCGGATCAGCCCGGGCTTTCAGCACCGGCTTCTCTGGTTATGGCGCTTGATATAATGGGATACCGGGTACAGCAGGAAGAGGTAGCGGAGAAACTTTCAGGCACGGATCCGGAGCAGATACAGGAAGCCGTTAAAGACCTCACTGAAGACGAAGTGAAGACAGGATTTGTTGAAAGGGATAAAATCACTGATATCGGCTCCGAGTTCAAGACATGGTTCAATGACGGAGCACTGACACTGGCAGAGGTCAACAAAGAGGTGCTTTTCTCCAGCTCAGAAGGAACCCAGCACCTTCTCTGTGTAGGGGTTGAAGGCAGCGAAATACTTGTAGTGGATCCCGGCTCGAAACAGGGCGGGGTTTACTACATCAACAAAGAAAAGCTTCTTGAATCCATCAAGAGCTCAGAAAAGCCTGGATACACAGTAATAGCTCCCAGCGGGACAACTGCATTCTGGAGACTGAAGAACAACCTGGTTTACTCGGATAAGAGCTACTACGACGAGCTTTCAAAGACCCTTGAATCCCGACTTACAAGGATAATGCGCAGAGGCAGAATCCTGAAAGAAAGCATGCCTTCCTCCGTATCCCAGTACATAGAAAAATGGGAGCAGGAAGGAGATGTAACAAGGCTCTGGTCGCCTGAAGACGAGGATTGATACCTATCCGGCTTCTCACAATTTCAAAGGACAAAGTAGAAGGTTTCGAGGACTTTTTCGATGAAGTGACAGAGGCAGATATATCCGAAGTTTCACCTGAGGTCATAAAAGGCGAGAGAAAAGTGAGCGTGGGCGAAGAGTTCGTTGAGGAGTATGACGCGGTTTACACCCAGATACCGCCACAGAACTCTGTTTTCGGAAGAGTGCTTCTCGAAACAATAGAGGAAAAGGAAATACCTGTAGATAACTACTCAACAGCCTACTTCACAGCAGCAAAGAAGAACTATCTCTACTATGTTCTCTCCAAAAGAGATATCAACTGTCCGAAAACAGTTTCAGTTGCATCAGAAAAAGCTGTCAGAAACATAGATCAGCACCTTGATTTCCCTGTTCTAGGCCGAAGACTTGAGGAGCTTAAGGAGACCGAGAAAAGAAAACTTGAATCCGGAGATGAGATAAAAAGCTTTTCGGAAGGTACAGAGTACGAAGAGGACGTGCTTCTCTTTCAGGAACTTAACGAAGATACCAAATACCGCTGTCTGGTTATAGATGGAGAGATAATCTCTCTGAGAGAGGGATCCGAAGACTGGAAATTCAATGCTGAGAACCTCAAATACTCCAATATATCTGATACACAGAAAGATATCATCAAACAGGCATACAGTTCGATAGGTCTAGGAGTTGTGGAGATACTGATCCGGGGAGAGGAGATCTACGATATAAATCCTAACCCTGATCTCGAACTTTACTCCGAAAAAGCCGGTAAAAACATTTTCTCAGAGGTCGCAGACCTGCTGAAAAGAGGTTCAGTATGAAGCTTGCGATAATCTATGGAGAGGTATCAACAAAGCATCAGTTAATAATGGAGAGAGCCGAGGAAATATTTGATTCGGTGCTTGCCGTACCGATAGACGGACTCAAGTTCCTGCACGGCGAGGAAGAACAGAAAGTTCTCTACAAAGACATCGATCTAACCGAGTACGACGCGGTCTACATAAGAACGGACGACCGCGACATGATGTTTGCAGAGCACCTGGTCGAGGCATTAAACGAGGAGGGGGTTGTGACTCAGGCAAGCAACGACACGTACTCATACGAATCCAACAAGTTCTACAGCATGAAGGTGCTGGCAGAAAACGGGATAAACGTACCTGACAGCGTCTACACACTTTCACCTGACGTAGCAGTGAGCGCCGCGAAAGAACTCGGTTATCCTGTAATAATGAAGACAGTAAAAGGAGTAGGAGGTGAAGGTGTTATGAGAGCATCAAGCGAGAGTGAATTAAAACCTGTTATGGACACAATGAAATCCTTCCAGCAGGAGATCTGCCTCCAGGAATTCAAGGAGCACGGCGGTACAGACACCCGGGTGATAGTGATAGGCGACGAGGTTATGGCATACTCAAGATCCAGTGACGACGACTGGCGCTCCAACATATCCGGAGGGGGCGAAAGAGTTGAGGCACAGCTGACAGAGAAGATGAAAGAAACAGCCCGCAGAGCAGCTGGTGTAACAGGATTCGATATATGCGGATGCGATGTCATTGAAAGTGAGGGAGAACCGTTCATACTTGAGATAAACGGGTCTTTCGGTATAAGCAAGGAAATGAATCAGATTATAGGGCAGGACGTAGTCCTAAGAATTGTTGAAAGAATGCATGAAAGAGCTCTCCAAAAAAAGAGAAACAGTTAGTCGGACATATCAATCAAAGTTTCTACCACCTTCTCCATCAAAGGCTCCTTCCACGATCGGACACTTTCATCATCATAGAAAAGAAGTCCCGGCTTCGAATTCATCTCAAGAATCCAAGGCTCGCCGTTCTCATCAAAGATGAAGTCAACAGCGTACACCCGACTTCCAAATCTGCGGAACACATCTTCTACTTCATCAACAATCCGGAGAGCGGATTCAGGAACATCTTCAATCTCAATATAAGTCATTGAACCGCCCCGGGAAACGTTGCTGATAAGACCCTGATTCGGGGTTCTAACAAAGCTGGTCACAGGTTCGCCGTTCACAACTATAACACGGAGATCATGAACTCCATCTATATCAAGATCCGGAATACCGGATTTAGAGTCTATAAACCTCTGAACCAGCAGATTCTCACCTATCTCGAACTCTTCAATATCTTTCACTATCTTTATACCACGCCCTCCAAAATCATATCTCGGCTTCAGCACCGCTCTCCCATAATCTTCTAACATCCTGGAGACGTTCTCTCGGGTCGCCGGCTGAGTCTCTGGCACCGCCTGAAACTTCTCAGCCGTCAGAAGCTTATCCTTACATATTTCCTCCAGCTGAAAGCTGTTAAGTACAGGCAGTAAATCATTCATATCTCTCTTGATCCCTACGGTTTCATCGTCAAATCTGAACTTGTCAAAGATAACGTCAACATCTTTTCCTTCATCCAGCTTCTTCCAGCTCCCCTGCCTTAGGACATAGGGATTTTCAACAGAGCCGTTATCGAACCATGCAAAATTTCCGATCAAAACACTGGCTCCTCTCTCCTCAGCTATCTCCGAGAAAACCCTGTAACCTTCATCCATGTTGTCGTCATCAAAAGGTTTCTCTCCTTCACCATCAACTTCATCATCCCAGAGAACAGCAATAATCGGAGCCATAGAAACAAGTTTTTCTCTCAAACGTTTTGAATATTCACTCCAATGAAAGATGTATGAAACCCTCAAAGTCAGAGATCAAATCAGGAATTGAAAAAGGAGAAAAACCGAATATAGAACTTGAAAAAAACAGAATACTCCACGAACTCACCGAAACAACCAGAATACTTCTCAACAGAACACAGGTTTTCAAAACAGCCGGAATAGATAACAAGCAGGAAGAGAAGGAAAGATACCTGAAATCCTGTGAAGACAGCTTCAGACCTAACTTTCGGTTCCACGAATATCCCTACAGCAGAGAGAAAATGCTCGATCTTCTGGATCAGTGCATTGAGGAAACAGAGAAGATAGATAACCGGACTCTCGAAAGATACGGATGTAGAACGCTGGAAGCCGATGAAATGCAGAAGTTTTTCAGAGATATATTCCAGGAGCTGAAACTCAACGTGAAGCTTGCATCAGGTATCGAAAAGGAGAAGATCTGGAAAAAATACTCGGAGAAAATCTGGAAACCGGTAGAAAAAGAAGAGGTTCAAAGATCAAGAGAGAAACTCAAGAAAATGGAGCAGGAAGAACTTCGAGAGAACATAAAACCAGAAGAAGTCGCGGAAATGTTCAGAAACGAGATAGACAGGCTTGGAGCAGAGTACACTGTAGAAGTTAGAGATGTCGCCGGATGCCACAACATTCCCCAGGAGAAAACAGTCGTGGTTGCAAGAGGAGAAAACGGAGATAGAACCTACTCTAGAGAGGAAGCAAGAATGGTGACGATGCATGAAATCTTCCACGCTATGAGAGCCTACAACGGATTTAAAGCAGGAGAAAAATCCGGTTTCCCGGAGATAATCGGGCTTCACACACCTTTCTACGATAGAGCGGAAGAAGGAGGCGCAGTATACCGGGAGCACAGAACAGGAACAAGTTACAGAAACAAGAAGTTCGACTACCATTTGAGAATGGTAGCTGTCGGAGAGATAGCTGAGACTGATAGTTTCAGAGAAGACTTTACGTCGATAGCCGAAAAACTGGTCGATCTTGGAGCAACCAGGGAAAGAGCCTTCGAACTACTTACCCGAAATAGAGAAGCTCTCCGCCACCATATCTACCTGGCCGGATACCATGACTGGAAAAAAATAGAGGACAAAGAAAGGATGCTGGTCGGTAAGGTTAACGAGGAATGGGCGGAAAAGTTCTGGAAAGAAGCCGAAGCAGATGGGATGATACAGAAACCCGAGATCGGTTCGGAGAAACTTTTCGATTTCACCTTTAAAGATTCACAGTAAAAACTCGATTATGGAAGACAAAATCCTGCTTGACACCAACTTCTTGACAGCACCTTTCCAGTTCTCATTCGACATATTTGAGGAGCTGGACAGACTCTATCCCCACTGCGAGATATACACTCTCGACGACGCTTTACAGGAGGCGAAAAGTATCAAAGGCGGAAAGTACGGCGGTCTAGTTAAGCAGTTAATCGAGAAGAAGGATATCCAGGTTCTTGAGACAGATGGAGAAGGAGAGGTTGACGACTTAATCGTTGATGTCGCCGACGAGTTTGTGGTAGCAACCAACGACAAAGAACTCAAGGAGAGGCTCTTGAACGACTCCAGACCTGTTATAATCATCAGAACCGGAGACCACCTCGAAGTCAAGAACGGTCGGGCGCAGAATCTGTAGAGATACAAACCCAATTTAAAACTTGCGTCAACATTTTCTATCTGTTAAAAGGGATAATATGTACAAAAGACTGACAATCCAGGATCAGGTAAGAGTTCCTCCACAGCACCTCGGAGAAGACGTAGAGGAAAGCGTTAAAGCAGGGCTTGCAGAGGAAGCTGAAGGAACCATCGACTCGGAAATCGGAGTAGTAATCGGAGTTGAAGACGTCGATTCAATCGAAGGCGGAGAAATCCAACCGGAAGACGCAGGAGTTTTCTACGACGTAGAATACAACGCAATCGTATACCAGCCGGAACTTCACGAAATCACATTCGGAGAAGTAGTAGATATAACAGAGTTCGGAGCATTCATCCGAATCGGGCCTTTCGACGGTCTATGCCACGTATCACAGATAATGGACGAGTATGTCAACCTGGACGAAGAACAGTCAATGCTTGTATCTGAGGAAGAACAGTTCACACTTGAAGTAGGAGACACAGTTACATCAAGAATAATCGCAGTCAGTCTCGACAAACAGGATACAAACAAGATCAACCTCACAATGAGACAGCCTGGACTTGGAAAAGACGAATGGATCGAGCTTTACGAAGAAGAACAGG
>JBLGBS010000022.1:0-13046 GCA_047617985.1 Candidatus Nanohaloarchaea archaeon
GTTCGTAGAGCTCTTTCTCGTTGACATCTTCCATGTCTTTGTCTTTTATCTTTTCGATGATGTCTTCCCATCTGTCGAACATGTTGACATGGTCTTCTCCTACATCAAGGTTTGCTTCTACTGTCTCAGGTAGTTTGTCCCTGTCTTCTGGTGGTTCTACATCCTGCGCCTTGAGAGCTGCGACATTCGCTTTCAGGAATTTTTTGTAGTCGTCCACTATTCCTTTCACTTTTTTCTTGGAGCCGAGCTGTGAGACAAGTTTATGCATTCTTCTGACAAAGTCGTCTGCTTTCTCTAGATGTTCTTCCACTTCCTGTCCTGTTACTTCCTCACTGTTTTTCTCTCCTTTATCTCCAAAGTCGTAGAGCTCCTGCGCTATTTCGACATATTCTTCCTCAAGCATGTCTTTTTCGACAAACATTTCCTCCAGTGTCTCCGGTACTTTCTCTTTCGGAGGCGGGTTCTTTCCGACAAGCATGATAGGTGCCTGTCCTGCGTTCGCCATGACCTGTTCGAGTTTGTGCGGGATTGACTGTTTCAGGTTCTTTTCTGCTTTCTTGTAGCCTGCTGCGGCCATTTTGAGTCTTTTCTTGACTGACTCTCTTGTAGCTTTAATTTTACCTCTCTGGAGAAGTCTCTTTGCCGGCATGAAGAGTCCGGTGTCGTATACCGGTTCTCCGTTTCTTACTGCTTCGATTGCCAGCGGTTCTCCTTTTCTAAGTGAGTCCCAGAACTCTGTAAGGAATGGGAAGTACTGCAGTGTTATTCTCTCATCTGTTTCCTTCGCTGCCTCGTTTACTTTCTGTCTTATCTTGTTTCTAGCATCTTTTGGAACATCTTTCTGGAGTTTTGTATCGTCTAATATAACAAGTGTATCGATATCAGAATCTACTCCGTGCTCTGCTTTAGGTACACTGCCCCATACGGCTACTACTTTTAGTTTGTCGCCTAGCTTTTCCTCTAGTTTGTCTGAGAATTCCTTAGCTTTCTCCATTCTCCTGTTCTTGGACTTCTCTCTCATCTCTTTCATCTTATCCTTAGAACTCATGGCTACAGTTAATGGTTGGAAAGATATCCTTAAAAACTTTTCTACGGATTTGTTACTGTCTAATAGTTACAGCTTATTTGTATTCTTCACCCGCATAGTCTCGAGGATTGTTATCCGCTTCTAATGATGCGACACTTGAGTAAGTGTAGTCGAACTGCTCTGCCTCAAGCAAGCCTTCAAGCGGGTCAAACGCATGCTCCTCTATCTTGGCCCACTCCTTGCTGTAGTTCGCCTTATCCATACCGAAGAACCTTGCTATAAGAGCCTCCCTTTCATCCTCATACTTGTCCTTGCCAGGGTCGACATTGTCAGGAGTGACTTCGTCCGGCTCTATTCCAAGTTCAATCATGTTCATAGCGATTCTGGTGGTGTAGATTGTCTCATCTTTTTCCTCACCCTGCTCGTACATGATAGCTGCCTGTTCAACCTGATTTCTAGCGAAGCCGTCCTCCACCAGCCGGTAAAGCCATGTGTAAAGCTGTTTATCTCCACGCCTGAAAGGTCCATGGTACGTTCCCTGCTGTGACTCAACACCGGGCTTCATCAAGTGATACTGTCTAAGAATCTTCGCTAACGGTTTCTCAGGATCAATCCCGGTATTGTAATCCTTATAACTTGCGATCTTCTCTTCGTTCTCAATCATGTCTTTCATCTGCTTCCACGGGTTGGCTCCGAAGCTTGCCACGTGCTCCATGTCGATCGTAAATTTAGCGATACATCCATCCAGTTCAGGATGAACCTCTCCAAGCTCTTCTCTAGCGGTGATATTTATCGCGTGCGCCGCCACAGCAATATCTTTCGGTCTCCAGAGCTTCAGTAACTGTTGAGGATTACCATGCATCGCCTCAAGATTGACACCTATCCCATTTGCGTTCATAAACTCCATCCAGGTTCTATCACCGGATTCAAACTCTGACTCCATCTGCGTGAAATGGCCCCATATATAGCATGCTGCAACCGCGGCACAGACATCCATACGAAACTCATGACTCTCCTCAAGTGCATCGAAATAACCGCCGTCAATCTCCGGATTCTCAAGATTAATATCGTACTCATCCGACCACTCATCCACAACCAGTGCCTTCCAGATAAACTCTGGGGCATCCCAGCCCGAATGATTCTCACTCTCTACCGATGAAGAAGACATCCAGCAAGGGATAATATAGTAGAATATGTTTGACTCCATCCACATCGGCTGTTCGAAACTATTCATTAAATTCTGTATTAGGTCTCTATGCTTGTCTGCAGGTTTCTTTTCTTCTGCCATTTCTCCTTCAAAGAAATTAAAATTACTTTCCCCAGAAACAACGCTTAGAGCAGCATTTTCTAGTTTTTGGCTATAATCATCGAGTCCTTGGGCTAGTTCAAGTATCTGAGTTTGCTGTATATCAAGTCTGCTAGTGAGTGCAGCAGTCTTTGACTCAGCAGACATTAGTAGTTCACCGCTGCCATTACCATCCCCTTTCCATAATTTATCAATTGCTTTTTCGAGAGGTTGATCTAATTTCTCCTTAATCTCTCTAATGAGATTTTCCGGAAGATTTTCATCACCAACTTCTAGATTCTTTACTCTATAGCGGGCCTGTATTAGCTGTGCTAGACTTTCAAACCCTCTAAATGGTAAATCTCCAATAGTTTTTATATCTGGAACATCAATGGCTGCAGGTGTTTCTATTGGTTCATCGAATTCTGCTACTTCTGAATCTATAATTTCTAACCATTCCTTTTCAATACCTTGATCTTGCATTCTGGCCGACTGTAGCATCGCGATTTTTTCCTCTATTCTATCATTATCATCTTTGACCGTTCGGTGATTTTCAAGATTATTCCAGAATCTGTTTGTCGCTTCTGCTTGAGCTTTTCTCCAGTAATTGTCTCTAAATTCCTTGGAGAAGCGCGAAAATAGTTGATATATCTGGTAGGGTTCATCAACCTCGTTGAGGATAAAGGTCTTGTAGAACTTTTTCATGAATTCTTGATTCTGGAAAATATTCTTTCTTGAATTTCTTCTAGGGCTCTGTTCAAGTTCGCTCATTGAATAACCAAATGGATCCATTCCGACATCCATTGGCATTCTTTCCTCAAGTGGTGGCATTGGCGAGGTTGAGGCGTGAGGATTGATTCTTCCTATATTAAAGTCTGCTTTTCTCTGGGCTTTTTGTTTGAATTTTGCCATTGCTTCCAGATAATTGGTGAAGTATGGGTGGACTGTCTCGATTCCTACTCCCTGTTGGCCCCGGGTTTTGTAGGCTGATGCAAACCCCATGTTGGGATCGCTGTGAAGGGTAATATCAAGGCCCAGCTGGTCGACCACATCTATTATCTGGTCTCCCTCGACTGAGAAAGTGGAGGGATTGTATATCTGAACCTCCATCGCGCTTCCGCCGATCTGCGACTGATCCCCTATACGCCTGTCGATTGGTTCAGGAATATTTCCAACTGATAGACCTGAAGTATTTCCGACTACGTAGTTCATATCAGGGAAGCCTTTCTGTTCCTGTTCTTCGGAGACTTCAAAGTTCTCTTTCAGCCGGTTAAGTATGAATTTCGGGCTTTTCATCCTATTTCATTGTGTAGAGTCCGAGAGTGGTTTTGATATCGAAGTAGTAGGAGAACTTGAATCTGTAGGTCAGGTCTTCGAGTATTTCTCCCTGATCGCCGTCCGGCAGGTAGTACTTGTCGGTCTGCCCTGTGAACTTCTTGACTTCTTTCTTGAACTTGGAAATTCCGTCTCCGCTGTCTTCATCTTCTCCGTATGATTTGTCCAGTATATCGTTGACCGCCTCAAGGTAGTCTTCACCGTATTCGTCTTTTATCGTATTCGGGTGGTCGAACCCGTCCTCTACCCTTCTTATCTTTGCGGAGAAGTCCAGTGGAGGACTGAAATCTTCATCTCTCTTATCGCTTATCTTCTCTCCGACTTTCTTCCTGAGCTCTCTCACCGATAATCCTTCCTGTTCCCGGGCTTCCTGGAAGTCGTCGCCTTCTCCTGTCTTGAAATCCCCGGTGTAGTTGTCCATAAGATCTTTGAACCTGTTCTCCTGCCTCTCGATCTTCTCCTTGAATACGTTTTCAAAAGTGAACTTGTCAACTAGTGCCGGGAAGTAGAAAACTTTTCCTGCGGTAGGGCCCTCTGCCGGTGTCTGAGGGTTTTCTCCTATTGCCATGTTGACGTGAACCGCGTGGATGTAGAAAAGTTTGTAATGTGAGGCCTCGCTTTCATCACATTCGACCAGCTCTCCGTGCTGTTTCTTGAATGCTTGGTGTGCGATGAACTCTGTGCTCTTGAAAGTGGTTGAATCGCCCTTAAAGCTGAAGTATCTGTCCATGTCATCGGCGAGAGAGTCCTGTGATTTGTTGTTGATCATCACCATATCTCTGACGTACGGCGCTGTCTGTTTTTTCTGCTCTTCGATCGCTGTCTCAACTCTTCTCAGTTCCTTTTTCAGATCCTCCAGCTTTCTCTCAATCTCGCTTCCGTACAGATCTTTCCACTTCTCATACATCGTGTATTTTTTCTTCAGTATCGCTTTCTCGTTTTCAGGCAGGCTTGCAAGCGGGCCGTCCTCGTACTCGTCCGGCTCTCCTCCTTTCTTGTCCGCTTTTCTTTCTGCGGATAGAAGATCGTCTAGCGATTCCATTTCCTGGAAGTCGGCAACTATCGAAGGATAGATATTATTGTTCCTCAGGAAATCTAGTGATCCGGGTGCTGAGCCCTGCTGGCCTCCTCCTGCAGAGTCAACAAGTTCGATGAAGTCACCTTTGATTGTTGTTTCCTCGCCGGTTTTCAGGTCTTCGACCTTGCTTCTAAGTTTTCTGATATCGTGCTGGAGAAGATGTTTGCTTTTCCTTAACTGTTCCAGTCCCTGCATTGCCTGTTTGACGTTCTGCTCTGCCTGCTGTCTTCTCTGCATAAATTCGTCGTGCAAATGGCTTTGAGGTGTTACGAAGAGCTCTTCCTTGACCTTTGAGACGCTCCATTCCCAGTCATCGTCGAATTTATCAGCTGCCACCATGATGAATGTAGCCGGCATTCCCTGTGACTTTGCGGAGACTTTCAGGGTTTTGTACGGCTCACCCATTATAGGTCTGAGAAAATCACTTCCAAGGTTGGAATCGTCCTCCAGCTCGGACAGACTGGTTATCTCGCCTTTCTGAATCTTTTCCCTGTGTTCGGAATCGCCTCCGCCTCTGCTGTAGACTTCGAATATCCGGCCAAATTCAGGCTTTTCCTTGGAGTTTCCCGAGCTCACAGTTGTTTGATTGCCTTAGATTGTACTTAAAATCTCGTGAAATGCCAGTAACCTTTTCAACTAGAAACGTTTTAGACTCTGTATGAGTGTTGTCGACGACCTGAAAAATACTTTCGGAGGATCAGATAGCTCTTCCAGCAGGTCGAATAATCGTTCCTCAGGTTCTTCCGGTTTTGATGATTCCACAGATATTGGATCAGACCTGGGGTCAAACCAGGATCCTCCAGCACATCGTAACTCGCAGTCCGGTGGTGATCTTCCTTCACGGGGAGGAGACAGAAATTCAGGGAATTCTGGAGCTCAGAACGGTTTCAACCGTCACGGCAATGATCAGCCGTCCAGAACCGGCAGCTCGGATTTACAGGGAGGCAGTCAAAAGCCTGGTTCTCAGCGCTCACAGAATCAGAGCTCGACACCGAACGCTCAGGCCGGCAGACCTCAGCAGGGATCTTCCAGACCTCAGGTAAGCAGTCAGACACAGCGCAAGATGGAGAACGCGGGTTTCTCCCAGAATGAAAGAGGTGGAGGGAGACGTCAGGAAGGCGGAAATCGGTCTACGTCGAACCGTGACAGCGACTTTCAGGAGCTGAAGTCTCAGAATGAGCAGATAATCGATTTATTGAAAAGAATTAACCGGAATTTGGAACAACTGGGAAGGTAGAATGGATATAGAGTCGGAACTGCCGGAGAATTTCGAGGATTTTTCAGATGAGGAGAAAGTGGTGGCTCTAAAAGATATCAAGGATAATTTTGATGAGGAAACTGATTCAGGACTTCTTAAGAAGAGAATGGTTGAAGAGCTTATAGAGAGCTACAGTTAGTAGCTCAGCATGCTTAGAAGTCCAAATAGTCCTTTCTGCAGTAGAACTATCGCGATTATCTCTTTGTAGCCGGCAAGTATTGGAGGTGTTCCTGTGAAGATTATTGCAGCGGAGATTACATCTGCTGCGCTCCCCAGTATAAGTATAGGCATGACTCCCTGGACACCTTCCAGCGGTAGCTGGCTCATCCCTCCCTTGAATATAAGAAATCCTGCGTGTGCTTTTGCGAACCCTGTCGGTACGGCTGATTCTGTGTACAGCAGAAGTATTCCGGCGAGTATATCAAAAATTCCTATTAAATTAGGTTTTACCGGTGCCATCCGTATCTACTCTATTTCGAGAACGTTGTCAGCTGCGTTCTGGAGCGCTGTTGAGAAACCTGGCTCCATTCCAACTACTACTGTTTCCTTTCCGTTTTCCTTAGCTTTCTGGATGACAGGCAGGAAGTCTGCGTCTCTTGTCACCAGAACTATGACATCTATGTTTTCGTTGTGTACTGCATCCATAGCGTTGACCGCCATGTAGACATCGACGTCGCTTTCCTTGTCTTTCTCTCCTCCAAGCCCTAGAGCAGCTTCAAATCCCTGTGAGACGATTGCTTCTATCAGTTTTTCGGAGGCGTACTGGTTAAGGAATACTTTCCCTACTTTGATGTTTCCGAACTCGTTTATGTCCTCTCTCAAGGCATCTAGATCGAGGTCGAACTGTTTCCTGATTACATTTGGGCCGTCAACGAATACAGCGACACTAGGTTCTCTATCGACTTTTCCCTTCAGTTTTCCAAGTACCATACTACTACCTGCTTCAGTAAGTTATAAAGAAATAACCTTTCCGTGCTCCAGGTTTATCTGAATAATTTTCTCGCGTTTTCAGTGGTTGCCTCAACCACTTCCTGTTTTTCCAGATCTTTTATTTCGGCGATCTTCTCCGCGCTTTCATGCACGTTTACTGGTTCGTTGCGGTTTCCACGGTAAAGGAAAGGAGAGTCAGTTTCCAGCAGTATATCGCTGACCGGTACTGCTTCAGCTATGCTCTGAACCCTGTTCGAGTACAGAACCTGTGTGGTTACGCCGATCTTGATACCTTTCTCAGCTGATTTTTCCGCTAGCTCAGGGGTTCCGTTGAAGCAGTGGAACATTATCTCAGAGAGGTTGTACCCTTGAACTATATCGAAGACTTTCTTTTCGGCTTCCCGGGAGTGGATTACTACCGGTTTCTCCAGTTCCTCCGCCAGCTCCAGCATCTCTCTGAAAACTTTTTCCTGCCTCTCCCTGAGTTTGGTGTTTTTGACGTGATGGTGATCGAGGCCTATCTCTCCTATAGCAGGGGGATTTTCTTCACGTATTAACTGTTTTATCTGCTCCAGCTCATCAAAATTATCGGTGTAAGTTGGATGAAGGCCGAGATTCGGTACAACAAATTCAGGATATTTCTCGCTGAGCTCCAGGACTTTCTGGTTCCTCTCCATACTACTTCCGGCGTTGACCACAAATTCAAGCTTTTCTTTGCTACTCTCTACAACCTCCTCTCTGTCCTCATCGAATCTTTCAAAATCCAGGTGGCAGTGGCTGTCAACAGGTTTCATGGCATTTTATTCTCGTTATCAGAAGATAGAAGCTCTTCTATAGGCTTAGTAGTCCTTAAAACTCCTCTGTGTTTGTTTGCTGGCTGGTACTCGGCTTTTTCATCGCCTATGATCATAGATGTGACGTTGGAAGGCATCTGGGTCTGTATTGCCGTTCCCAAAACGCTGTATTTATGTCGGTAGTCTTCTACCTTTGTTTCGCCATCGTATTTTAGCTCATCTGATCCTAATTTTATACTATATAGAATTTTCAGGTCTTCAGTCATTTATCTCTCTAAGGTAGTCTGTTTTATTGAATTTTATTTATCTTTGTGAGTTAGAAAGTCGATATTTCGCCTTCAACCACTTTCTCGGTTATCTTCCTAATCATATCAAGATTTCTCTCAACTATCTGGTTTACATCTTTCTGGTTTGCTTTTGTCTCGACCTCAACTTTCTTCGGCTGGTCGATCCGTGTTCCGATTTCGGACAGCATCTTCACCTGTGCGAACTCTCCTGTTTCTGCATGAATCTCTTTTGCGATTTCCCTTGAGGCTAGGTTGTATATCTTCCCGACATGGGTAACAGGATTTTTTCCGGATGCAGCTTCCATTGACATGGATCTGTGCGGTGTGATTAAACCGCTGGTTCTGTTGCCTCGTCCAACGCTTCCGTCATCTCCCATCTCCGCTGATGTACCCGTCACTGTCAGATAAACTGAATCGTCTTCGTAGCTGTCAGCTGTGTTGACGTTTACTTCGGTTTCCAGGCCTGTTACTTTTTCGCCGAACTGTCGGGAGGTATTCCGGACTTTTTCGATCACCTCTCTATACTCCTCCATACCTGAAACTCTCGAGCCTATAACTGCTGATGCAACGGTCAGCTCGAGCTTTCCCTCGTTTCTCAGCCCCATGACTTTGATATCCTCTCCTACCGCTTCTATCTCCAGTAATTTTTCTTCAAGGTTTCTGACCGCTTTCTCAGTATCAGAGTAGGGTGCGTGGCCGACGCCGAAACTGGTATCGTTTGAAAGCGGGATATCTCTCTCGTAGACTGATTTCAGGTCTGTGGAGGTCTCTCCGATCCTTGAGTCGAATTCGATATGATCCGGTGAGAGAAGCTTGAAATTATTCTTAATGTAGTTTCTGGCGGTTTCCAGCGCAACCTGGTCTACCGGTATTTCCTCATCTTTAAACTGTTTTGTAGCCCTTCCTGCCAGAAGAATGTAGATAGGTTCAGTTACTTCTCCACCGCCAAATTCCGGTCTGCTTGAGCCCGCGACCAGCTGAACCTCGTCAGTGTTGTGGTGAAGGATTTCTCCGGTTCTGTCCCGGTACTCCTGGCAGAGCGCTCTGGAAATTGATTCCGCTAAACCATCTGAAATCGAGTCAGGGTGGCCGATACCTTTCCTCTCCACAAGTTCGACATCTCTTTTCTCGACAGGATCCTGTGTGCGGTCGATTGATATGTTCATGGTATCAGCGCTTTTCCTCACCAAGTCTTGAACCGGTTGCTCCTGTCTGACCCATGTATTTGGAGTCCTTTTTCTCGCCGTACGGGTTTTCCGCCTCGCTTGTCATTGTCTCAAAGACCACCTGGCAGACCCTATCCTCCGGGTAAAGTTTTACCGGGGCGTTTCCAAGGTTCTGCATTTCCAGTGTGATATCGCCTTCGAATCCTGGGTCACAGTAACCGGCGGTATTGCTTAGGAATATCCCTCCATGGCCGCCGAGGAAGTTCTCGATTTTCTTACCGTCGGGTTGGACTTCAAGATCGTAGTTTGGCTGTTTTTCGGCGATTTTCTCTACCTTTTCCACTCTGTCAAAGAGAAGGTCGGAGTTTGCCAGATTTACAAGTTTTTCTGCCTTCTCCTGAGCTTCATCGTTTTCCGCTCTGCCGGAGTAGTATTCAGCGATCTTCTGGAGTTTTCTTCGTTTAACTGTATCGTATTCCCTGTTTTCCAGGTTGGAAATACTTGACTTTGACTTGTATCCCAGTTCATTTGCGGCTTCTTTCATTGTAATTCCAATCTCTTCTCTTAATTCTGTCAGCAGTCCTGAGGGGGTTGGAATTCCCTGAAGAAGTTTGTGTGGTTCGTCTCGGATTTCAAGTCTGTATTCGTTTCTTCCGTCATCTCTCTGTCTGTAGGTCGTGCTACAGGTTTTGCCGAGCATTGAACATAGATAGGAGATATCGCTTGCGAGTTCTTTGCTTGATGTGTAATACTCGACTCGATCACCTCTCACAGAGGCATCACCGTCGATCAATCCCTGGTAAAGCTCTTCAAGGCATTTCTCGGGCATGTTGAGGAGCTCGTCTCCGATCCTCTTATCTGCGAGTTCGAGTTTCTCAAATATCCTAGAAAAAATTGCAGAGTTGACGGTTAGACGATTGCACCCCGTCTCATCTTTCCGCTCGTAGAACCCGACGTCGAACTGTTCAAAGTAATTCTTGACCTTGTCGAGATAGTTCTCATTCCTGTTTGAAAACATTAGCTGTTTTCTTCGTTGCCATCCTTCTGCTAGGAACAGCCCTGCCGTGTATGCAAACTCCGGGGTTAGCTCAAGCTCTCTCTGCAGTTCGACATTGCTCTGTTTGAAGGATAGCAGAACTTCAGAACCGAGCTGTGAGGTCTTGACAGATTCAAGTGGTGCTGTATCTTTTTCTCGGTAGTATGAAGCCATATCAGGATTGCTGATCTCTGCCTTCTCAATGATCCCTGTATCCGATACCATGATATCTCCATCATTGCCGGTTCCAGAAAGAAGCTCCGTTAGGTCAATCTCGGGAACTCCTTCAGAGGTCTCTATTTTCCGCGGTATAGCTACTCTCTCACCTTCCACGTTCTGAGTTTTTACCTTTTCAATATCCCCTTTAGGGTTTACTGTGAACAGGTTATGATCCTCTGTAATTCGGACTTCTCTTCCTTTCTCAGTCTTGACTCTATAGATATCCTTAGGAGGGTTCTCGATAAAGTCCGTTATCCTGTGCTTGCTGACCTCCTTTGTCTCCGGGTTAAAGGAGACTGCCTTTCCCTCTATTTCCTCCTCTACGATCTCCCCGATTTCAAGGAATCGGTAACCGTATTCTTCGTTCCAGTGCAGGATTTTCTCGTCATAAGGAAGTGATGCGTGCACGATTATTCCGAGCCTTCCGTAACTGCTTCTACCCTCGACTCTTGCGACAAGGTTGTTAGGAATATTTAGTGTTTCCAGGGTTCCTCCAAGAATAAATTCTCCGGGATGGATGACCACTCCTTCCTCCGCGGAATGCTTCTCTGTCTCGATAAAATTGTTGTACCTCTCCATGTTCTTGGTGTCAATCTTCTCGATCTTCCGGGTGTTCAGAATACCGAATTCGTAGCCCAGTCTTAGATCGTAGGAGGAGGGGCCCATCTGGAGGTCATGGTTGAGTTCCGGGCCTTCTTTGACTTCTACCGCGTTTTTCTTATCTATTATTTTTCTGAGATCCTTGTCTGAAAGTATGGCCATACGGTTCAGGATTCCCCAGCAGTTCTTTTATTCCTTCCCCGCACAATCTTGTAACATGAGAAAGACTCTAACCCTCCTAGTTTTTGCAGTACTTTTCGCAGTTTCTGCGTCCGCCGAGATCCAGTACCAGGGATCGATGAACCAGGAAGAAGTAGTAATGAATACTTCGATACAGCTGGAGTGTGATGATCCATGCCCGGTTTCGCGGTGGAGCCTGAGCTGGAATCTTCCGGAGAACGCTGAGATAATCGAGATACGTGACAGCCTGGGTGAGATAGACAACTATGACCGGACAGGGAGAACTGTAAGCTTCACCACCAACAGGGATGAACGTTACGAGGAAACTGTTAGAATCCGGTTCAGAGTGGAGGAACCAGCCGAGGAGATCTACGACGGCCTTTATTATCGAAAGATGTCGGTTCCCAGCTTCAGGGGGGAGACAACAACGGGAAGAATACAGGTCGAAAACCTTGTATCCGGAAAGGTCGGTTTCGGTTTTCAGAGCTCTTTTGTAGATGAAGAGTTCCGGTTCTCAGGTGAAGGCCCAACCAATATCCGTGTCAACTTCGGTGAAGGGGAGCAGACCCGATACTACGAGTTCTTCGGTGATGACCGAGACAACTCCTCTGAGGCATACGAGCTTTCAATCGGTACAACCGGGCTTGTGCAGAACTTCGAGCGTTTCCCTGTAGCGGTTATGGATAACCGGACATACAACGAGAAAGTTAACCGGTGGAGCTCAGGAGAATACGTTTCAGGGGCTATATCTCTACGGGATGATCTCGGGAATGACTACCTCCCGGTTCTCGCGCATGAAACCGTTCACGGTTTGAACGATAAATTTCTCAGCTGGGATCAAACCGACTCTACATACCTGGATGAAGGCGTTGCGGAACACGCCGAATACCTGATGAAGAAAAAGCTGTACAGAAACGGGAGAGTGGAAACAGGTACGAGAGAGGTGTTTGGAGAGGAGAAAGAGTACAGGGTAGAGGAACAGGATGGAACATATATCTACACGCTCAGACCGCAGGGAGATCGAGAACGTTTATGGAGATACTACCAGGATGATAGAGAGTTTATGGAATCCTGGAATCCGCGTCAGTCTGAAGAAGCCCGGGAGTTTGGGTACGCTTACTCCGAGCTCCTGATCAAGTACTACGTTGTCAACAATGGAACGGTAAGAGATCTTTACTCGAATATAGCTATGACTGAAAGAGTGGAAGACCCAGAGCAGAAATGGGAGGCGCTCTCGGAGCACATGGTAATGGAGCCGTGCAATTTTGATTCACGTGAAAGATTTGACAGCTGTCTGGATAGTATAAACGATTACAGCTATCCTGTCTACACAGCTACGCCTGATCGATCCCGCTCCCAGCTCGAATTCAAAGAGATAAAGGTTCCAAACAGGACAGAAAACAGTCAGAAACTGGAGCAGCAGGTCGAAAATACAACTGTGACTTTCCAGCAGTTCCTGAAAGGATTTTTCGAATACCTGGCTTCGCTGATTGGAGGTGGAGAATAAATTGTTTGAAGAACTGGGAGTTACTTTGATCCAACTGATCTCGGAGAATGGGATTGCAGCGGTTATGCTGGGGATGGTTATAGAAGAAGTTATAGTTCCGATTCCTTCACCGGTTATTCCGATGGCTGCCGGTGCAATTCTTATAGAGTCAACTACTTTCATTGGAGCGGTTTTCGAGGCGTTTTTCTATATAGCCTTACCTGCTTCGATCGCATCGGTTATCAGCTCCTATTTTGTCTTTTTGATAGCGTTCTACGGCGGTAAACCGGTTATCCAGAGATACGGGAAGTGGCTGGATCTGAGCTGGGAGGATGTCCAGAAATTTGAGGAACATTTCGACTCCG
>JBLGBS010000023.1:0-10176 GCA_047617985.1 Candidatus Nanohaloarchaea archaeon
TTTTCTTAAATAGCTTGGATGTCTAGAGATCCTGTCTCATAAAAACAGTGTAACTAGCTGTGAATATCAGCATTGTCTCACTTAAGAGGAAAACTAGATAACCAAGCCCTACATTCAAGCTTTCCCATATAGACGGCTTAAGACTGTTCTCACTGTCGTAGTCTGTTCCAAGCATAGCTGTAACAAAGTTCTGGTAGCTTGTAACCGGTGAAACTTTGGAGACCTGTTTCTGGAAACTCTCCCTCTTCTGCCTTATTTTTTCTCTTTGCTCTCTCCTATTATCCGAAGGCGCATCTCTAACCGTATAAGCTTCGCTTGAACCTGCGCTTCTTTCGACAGCTACACCTCCACTAACTGAAGAAGTGCTGTCAACATCCATAGGGTAGAGAAAGTTAGCCGCGAAACCAGCGATAAACGGTGTGGCCACAAACAATAGGAGCAACACCATTCCCGCGATCAATGATCTCCAGCTGGATCTAAACACTGTAGAGAACAGTGTACCAAGTCCAAAGAAGAACGCCATGTAGACCACACTTCCCTGCCACATAAACATTAAACGGTAGATCTGCTCCACATCCGGCAGAACCCCTGTCATGTATATTGCAAGACCGGAAGCCGACACAAACGCTATTAAGAGAGCTACTGCGACCGTGAACAGACCGGCTGTAAACTTGCCGTTGATAACTTCATCCCTGTAAACAGGGTAGGAAAGCAGAAGCTCTATAGTACCCTCCTCCCGCTCCCGGGAAACAGAGTCATAACTCAAAAGAAGTGCTAGAACCCCTGCTGCAAGAGGCAGGTTAAGACTGACCATTGTCTCAAAGACATCGATCAGGGACGGTTTATCAGGTATGTCGCCGTAGAAATCACCGCTCTGGATTCGATCCATCTGCTGGTTGTAGTCCTGGACTCCTAGATAAACAGATCCAAGTGAAAGCGCCAGGAAAAGCCCGAGAATCAGTAGAAACTTACGGCTGGAAAATGTGTCTTCCAGCTGTTTCCTGCCTATATCCCACATCGAACCCATTCTATTCTTCACCTGTCAGTCTGAGATATGTAGTTTCCAGGGTTTCCTCTTCCAGATCAATCTTTCTAACATTCACATTATTTTCTACAAGTAAATCAAAGATTTCAGATCGGCAGTCTTCTTCCTCAGTTATTCGGATTTCATTACCTTCTAAGTCAGACTCAAATCCATTTTCTTCCAGAATTTCCCGGGTTTCCTGCTTCTGTTCTGCTTCAATTATTATATTTACTTCAGATCCCTCTATCCCGCTCAGCTCCTCTCTTGTCCCGCTTTCAACCACATTACCATCCTTCAAAATCGCGAACCTGTCGCATAATGAATCAATTTCCGTGGTTATATGTGAAGATATAAGCAGTGTTTTACCTCTTTCCTCATTGACCTTTTTAGCGAGATCCTTGAACTGCTTCTTTCCCTGCGGATCCAGGCCTGTAGTTGGCTCATCGTAGATTATTATCTCGGGATCTTTGATCAGCGACTGGGCGATTCCCAGTCTTTTCTTCATACCGGTTGAGAAATCTCCTACCTCTCTATCCGAATCAGATTCAAGGTTAACCAGCTCCAGCAGCTCGTCTATATCAGGTTCTTCCTCTGTCAGCTCGGCGAAAAACTCGAGATTTTTCCTCGCGGTCATACCCTCGTAGAAACTTATATCAGCAGGAAGGTAACTGATCTTTCTCTTAACCTCTTTACCGTGATCGTGCTGTTCGCCGTCAATCTTTATACTACCTGCATCCGGCCTCAGAAGACCTATAACCGTCTGAAACAGAGTTGTTTTTCCAACTCCGTTCGGACCGAGAATCCCGAATATCTCTCCTTCCTCAACTGAAAGACTGAGTCCTTTCAGCACCTCAAAGCTTCCATAGCTTTTCTCCACATCTTCAAGTTCAATAGCAGGCATATTTTTTCACCTCCTGCCGAACTTTCTGTAGACAAATATCAGCAGACCAAAGCTGAAAACCATTAACCCTGCGCCTACTATACCCATCTGGCTTCTCTCCTGTATATTCACTCTTATCTCTTCAGGCTCCTCCATAGATGTTTCATCGGAGGAAGCTGATACATCAACAAAGTAATCGCCGGTCTCGGCGTTCTCCGGAACTTCAACTATCAGTCGGGAGCGCTCCCTATCCCGGTACTCCAGTTCGGAGTATCCCTGCGGCTGGAGTTCGTAATCCCAGCTTTCCGGTACACCGATATCGAACTCTACATTGTTGAGCGTCGGGCCTCCACCGGCTCCAGGCCTTATAAAACCGTTTCCGCCGTTCATGACGGTTACAGGGAGCTCGACTGTCCCACCGGGCTCCACCTGCTCAAACCTCTGGTTTATATCAAGGCTAATATCTTTCTCCATCTCCTTTCCCCGTATCTCGATCTGGAAATTCTTTGACAGTCTGGAATCATCCTCTGCTGTTAGAACTAGGTCATAGGTTCCAAGCTCCGCGCTCTCCGGTACTTCAATTTCAGCGGTTAGAGAGTTTTCCTCTCCCGCGGGAACATACACGTTGGTCACATTGAAATCCTGGAAGCTGAAAGAAGCTGAAATCGACGAGTTAGTCCTCACCCCTAGGTCATAGCTCTGATTCAGTAAGCCAGTATTCTCTATTGTAAGAGGTATCTCCGATGACTCTCCCTGCGAAATAATAAGATTTTCAGGTGTGGATGAGGAAAGTTCGCCTGAGGCGAAAACGTTGCCTGTGGAGGAAAGCTTGAGTTTGATAAACCTACCTTCCTGGTTGAAACCTGTCTCCAGTATTTTGACAGACAGGTTTTCGGACGCATTCAGTGTCTCTCCTTCAGAACTGTAGATCTCGGAGCCTTCAAGCTCCTCGAAGACCTGGAAAGAAGTCCCCGTCCATCTCCCGATTCTCAGGTTAGGCTCGTCCTGATCTGCGCTGTACTCTATCTCGTAGTCATCGAATTCCAGGGTCTCACCAAACTGGATTTCAGCTGTCTGAGTGTATTCCATTGAAGCACCTGAAAAAGTTAGGAGAGCAAGAGAAACCAGTAAAACAGAAGTTTTCGTGTTCATATCTAATTGTGGAATCGGATCATTTTTAATACCTCTAAAACTCGTTCGATCGGTATCGAACAACCGTATGGTCAGTTAGTTTTTCAAGCTTTACAGCGAATTAACATTTATGGATCAGGAAGAATACGATGACTACCTTGTTGACAAGGCGAAAGAGCTTCTCGACGAGCAGACTTCGGACGTCAAGGAACAGGATCTAGAGGTGGAAACAGATGAGGATAAAGATATTATAGATAAAGCCGAGGAGGAAGGAAAAAGTAAGATACCGGCGACTTTCGATCCAAGAGAGATCGAGCACCTTTCCAGAAATCGGAAGAATATGAGCAACCAGGAGCTGAAAGAGTTCCTAGAAAAAGAATCAGATCTCCAGAAAGAGCTGAACGAAATCGATGAATGGAAAGGATTCTCCCGCTGGGAGGAAAGATTCATGATCCAGAACAATCTGAACAGAGAACCTGACGAGATAGCTGAAGAGCTTGGTAGAGAAGAGAAAGAAGTAAGATTAAAGATGAGAATGTTGGGGCTCGATGTGGAGTTCCAGTGATTCACAATGTCAAACGAAGATAAACGAAAGAAAGCGCTGGAGCAGACCAGAGAGAAGCTGAAGGAGAACAAGAATCGCGACAGGTTTATGATGAAAGCGGTAGAATTCTTGGATGAAAGCAACAAGAACTTCAACGCGGAAATGGAGCGTTTCCGGGATCTTTACACACTGCATTTCCCGGAGCTTGAGAAAGAGATAACGAAAGACGAGCACCTGATAAAAATACTTTCTGACGGAGTTAACCGTGAAGAACTGGACTCGTTCTCAGAGATGGCAGAGAACTCTACCGGATCTCCGCTTGAACCGGCTGATGAAAAGATTCTGGAGAAAATGCATTCCGGCCTAGAGAAAAAAGTCGATCTTAGGGAAGAGCTGGAGGAATATGTAGAGGATATAGTTGAAGATGAAATGGAGAATCTCGGAGCACTACTTGACCCTCTTCTAACCGCCAGACTTGTATCGCTTGCAGGGGGTTTAGAGGAACTGGCGAGAAAGCCGAGCTCAACAATCCAGATGCTGGGCGCAGAGAAAGCGCTTTTCCGTTACCTGAAGGGAAAAGGAACCCCTCCAAAACATGGAGTAATTTTCCAGCACAGCTTTGTCAACTCGCTTCCCGAGGACAAGAGAGGGAAGATGGCGAGATTTCTAGCCAACAAAGCCGCGATGGCTGCCCGACTTGACCAGTACGGAGAAAAATTCAAAGGCGACCAGTTAAGAGAGGAATGCCGGGAAAAGTTTGAGGAACTGAAAGAGGATTCAGAATGAAAGAAATTCAGCCCGGAATATTCAGGAAAAACAGTAGTATCTATACTATAGCAGGATCGGGGGAATCGGTCTACGGCGAGAAGTTTATTGAAGAAAACGGAGAGAAGTACCGTGAGTGGGATGCGTCAAGATCAAAAGTTGGTGCAGCGATCCAGAAAGATATTGAGATTGAATTAGAGAAAAGTGATGGAGTTCTCTATCTCGGAGCAGCTTCAGGCACCACAGTTTCACATTTCTCTGATGTACTTACTGATGGCTTTGTATACGCAGTGGAGTACTCGGAGACCGTTATCCGAGATCTGCTGGATTTAGCGGAGAACCGGGAGAACATCGCTCCGATCCTGGGAAATGCCCGGAAACCAGAGGAATACGAGGATCTCGTGGATGGAAAGGTTGACATTGTTTTCCAGGATATTTCACAGAGCGATCAACCGGAGATCTTCATCAGGAACTGCGAAAAATATCTGAAAGACGATGGAGTAGGACTTCTAGCAGTTAAGGCTAAATCTATTTCAACTTCGGAAGATCCTGAGAAGATTTTCAAGGAAGTGAAGGAAAAGCTTGGAGAGAAGTTCCGTATCGAATCCGAGATCACGCTTGAGCCGTACGAGAAAGATCATCTGTTTCTAAAATTAAAGAAAGGATAAAGAAGTTGGTCAGGCTGACAGAGAGGAAACCATTTCCCTGAGATTTGGTTTAACCCTGCTCTCTCTGAAGCCTCTGGAATCATTGTACTGAGGATTTTGGCAGCACTCGCTGTGTCTGTCAAGCAGTCTCGCTGTTCCGATTACAGCATGTTTTCCTGGCAGAACATTTTCCTCAACACTCGCCCCACAGTTTTCACACACAAATTCTATCATACCCCTTTTCGACCTCGCGAACTTTAGTTGTTCTCGCTCCCTTTATAAAGAAGTGAGCGGTTTACCGGTATTCCGGTAAAATCAGATTTTACTCCCCTAACCAAACTATTATCACTGCAGACTGAAATAATTATTCCTAGAGCCATGAAAGAATGGAACTGTAAGGATTGCGGAAGACAGCTTCAGTCCGAAATGGAGCCCCAGCAGTGCCCCTGTGGCAACGAGGATCTTGAATCTCGGGAACAGCTGAGCATGCTGGAGCAGATGATGAAAGACTATCTGGATCGAGAGAACAAGAACAAGGCGAAGAGCTGAAAGCCAGCTGTGATAAAGTTTAACCCGAAGAATCTTCTATAGTGAGCACAGGAGAAAGCTATCCTCTAGAGTTCGAACAGTCCTACAGGAAAGAGCTAGAGGTAAGGCAGTCCGGCCTCGAAGAAACCGATAGAGATCTCCATGATTATATTCTTTCAGGTCTTGGAAACCTTGAACAAGAAGACTTCAGCTACATTTTTGGAGTGGAGAAACCATCCCGGATAATATCGGAAGGAGAGAAAATCGCCGGAGATACCGTGGTAGAGGACTTCGCTATCACAGGTTCGTACCAGGGCGGGGAAATGGCGTTAGGCCAGGTGGTCAGCTGCGACTCCAAAGAAGTTATTGATTCCGTGCCGAAAGATTACATACAGGTTAACGGCTTCGGGAAAGAGATCGAGAGGAATCCAGAAATAGACCCTGAAATCACAGGTTACTACATCGTCAGGTCAGAGTACGACAGAGAAGAAATACATAAGAGAAACAGGTTGTTTAACAGAGATCTGGATTTCTACGGCAGGAGTGACATCCCTGTTGAAATTTACCGGGTGGAACCAGATGAAAGAAATATTGAAAAATCTCTGAGAGGATTTTACTCCTCTTTAACCCACTCATAGCCCTGATCCTCGAGTTTATGAGCTAGCTCCGGGCCTCCGGACTCCACTATTTCTCCATCGATCATAACATGAACCCTGTCCGGCTCCACATAATCCAGGATTCTCTGGTAGTGTGTGATCATCAGCATCCCGCGGTCTTCTTCAGCCAGTTTGTTGATCCCTTTAGCGACAACTTTCAGAGCATCTATATCTAGACCGGAATCAATCTCGTCCAGCATCGCATATTTCGGCTGTAAAACCGCCATTTGAAGGATTTCATTCCGTTTCTTTTCCCCACCTGAAAACCCTTCATTCAGGTATCTTCTGGCATACTCTTCCTCCATGTCGAGCAGTTCAAGCTTTTCTTTCAGTAAATCCCGGAAATCGCTCTGTGAAATTGGCTCCTCTCCTTCCTCCTCTCTTCGAGCGTTTACTGCTTCTTTCAAAAATTCGGCTACCGAGATACCGGAGATCTCCGCCGGATACTGGAAACCAAGGAAAAGTCCTTCCCGTGCTCTCTCATCTGTTTCCTCATCGGTTACATCTGCTCCATCTACTATAATTCTTCCAGAATCGATAGTATACTGAGGGTTACCCATCAATGATTTACAGAGAGTTGATTTCCCAGATCCGTTCGGACCCATTATTGCGTGAATTTCTCCCGGTTCCACTTCGAGAGAAACACCTTTAACGATTTTTTCGTCTTCAACTGAAACTTCCAGATCTTTTACTTCCAGGCTCATAATGAGTAAAGAAATAGCAAAACTTAATTAACCTGATCAGACATCATACGTATCGCTCTGCCTGCGGCTTCAACTATCTTCGGAGACTCTATATCTTTTATGTTAGATCTCATTTCCTTTACAGTCCAGAACTCTGCTTCCTCCGCATCGTCACCCGCCACTATCTCACCTTCCACATCTTCAAAACTGGTGGCGTATGCGTTGCCGACAACATATTTATCCGGATGCTCAAGATGTATACTTGAAACAAGTTTCATGGTGCCCTTATCCGCTTTCAGCCCTGTTTCCTCCTCCAGTTCTCGGACAGCACCTTCCTCCGGTTTCTCATCGAATTCCAGGTACCCGGCCGGATAGCTCCATTTCCCTCTGTGAGGATCACTCCCCCTCTTTATCATAAGAACCTTATCTCCTTCCACAACAAAAACCCCTGCAACCGGTACAGAGTTTCTGAACCTTGTCTCCCCACATTTCGGACAGTAATATCTCTCCCTGCCCTCATAGAATCTGCTCTCAAGGGCTTTACCGCACTTATAGCAGTAGGAAAGCTCCTTCATTTCTCGATCGCCTCTTGAACTGTTTCAAGACCAAGCAGAGCGCATTTCATCCGCATCGGCGTTACCTCAATTCCCAGTTTGTCGAGCATCCAATCCCTGTCCAGCGACATTACCTCTTCAGCGCTCATTCCCTGGATCTCATCGGCGAGTATCGATATCGAAGCGGTCGAGATCGCACATCCGTCCGTCTGATGCTTCACATCTTTAACCTCTCCACCCTCAACCTCGACAAATATCTCAGTTGAGTCGCCACAGCTGGAGTTCTCTCCCTCCGCTTTGTGCTCTGTATCCAGCTCACCTTCGTTTCTCGGGTTTTTGTACAGATCAAGTATCTCGTCTCGATACATTAATCTTTGAACACCTCCCTGACCTCTTTGACCGCCTCAACAAATTTTTCCACATCCTTCTCTGTGTTGTATAGATAGGGGGATGCTCTCACCGTACCGTTAATACCTTTCCTGTCCATCTGGGGCTGTGCGCAGTGATGCCCTGCTCTTACAGCAATATTGTTCTGATTAAGTACCTCTGAAATATCATGTGGATGCGCGTACTCGGTTGTGAAAGATACAAGGTTCGCTCCTTCAGGAGATAGAACATTTACCCCTTCAATTTCCTGAAGTTCTTCAATCATTTTTTCCGTAAGTTTTCTGTCATGCTGGTAGATCTTCTTCATTCCTATGCTTTCAAGATAATCAACAGCTGCTCCAAGTCCGACTGCTCCTGCAATGTTCGGGGTTCCTGCCTCAAACTTTTCTGGCACCTCCTCGTACTTCACATCCTTTTCCGTCACCTTCCTGATCATACCTCCTCCGACCTGATATGGCGCCATTCGCTCAAGTAATTCTTTCCTTCCATACAGAACTCCTGTTCCGGAAGGGCCGAGCATTTTATGGCCGGAGAAACATAGAAAGTCAACTCCAAGCTCCTTCACATCAACAGGCATATGTGGGACGGACTGAGCACCATCCAGAACCACGAGAGCATCGTTTTCATGGGCGATTTCAGTGATTTCTTCCACAGGGTTCTCGGCTCCGAAAACATTCGAGATGTGTGAAATCGCAACCAGCGAAGTATCCTCACCGATTTTTTCCTCTGCGTCCTCCACAGAAATTTTACCATTCTCAGTTTCTATATAGGAAATTCCAAGCCTTTCTTCTCCAGCTTTTCTTCTCCAAGGTAGTTGTTCGGAGTGGTGAGCCATCTCGGAGAGAACTATCTCGCCATCCAGATCAAGAGAGTGAGCAAGAAGATTCTCCGCTTCGGTTGTGTTCCTGACAAAAACAGTTTCTGACGGGGTCGCACCGATAAAATCAGCTACCTTTCTTCTCGCTTCCCTGTAAGCAGTATTAGCATCGTTTGCAAGATTATACAATCCTCTGCCGACATTTGCGTTCTCCCGGCTGTAAAACTTCTCAATTCTGTTGATTACCTGCTGAGGTTTCTGTGAGGTCGCAGCATTATCCAGGTAAACTAGATCCTCTCTTTCCTGGAAGATCGGGAAATCCGCCTTGATTTTTTCCGGATTCATAGCTCTGTCTTTGAACTCTATATTTTTTAGTCTGGAAGTTCCCGAGAGAGAAGAGAAAAAGAAAGAGGGATATTATGAAATCTACTCTGAAGACAGAAGTTCCCGAACTCTATCTCTGAAGAAGTAGGTTAAACCAGCGATCACAGCTATTAAACCTGCTATCGGGATGAATGGAGGGGAACTGCTTTCGCCGTTTGAAACTTCAACTTTTGTGGTTGTGTCCTCCACGAATACTTCGGTATCCTTTACCCCGCGGATTTCAAAGTCCAGCAGGTAACCTTTGGCTGACGCACCGGCTTCTGTGTCGACCTCGAATACTGCTGTACCTGTCTGATTGGGTTCGAGCGTACCGATGTACTGGCTTGAAGAACCGTAGGTGAACGGCTGATCGCTGGAATCAAGTACTCTGATTCTTGTCGAAGACGACTGTTCCTCACCTATGTTCTGAACCTCTAGTCTCAGCTGTCCTGTTGAACCTGTTTTCAGATTGCTCTCGACCTGTTTTATCTCGAACTGCGGTCTCCCTTCGAGGTGTAGATCGAAATTTATAGGCTGTTCTACCTCTGAGGAGGAGTCCCCAGAGGTGTAGCCGATATCTCCTCCAATCTCTGAACTCCCGGCTGGAGCTGTCTCACTGATATCAAAGTTAAACTCTGCGGTTTTCACCTGTCCCGGTTGAATATTTCCGAGAGCCTGTCTGGAGGAGAAACTTGATGTCCTCTCAAAGTACTCAGGTAGCTCAAGGTTCAGAACCGTGTTTTCCGCTGTTTTCTCTCCGTTATTAACCACATCGATCATAACCAGGTTGTTCTCTGTGTCAGGCATTAACTGCTGTGGCTGTGTCTTCAGGTTGGCAAGGTTCAGGTCGATACTCTGGCTTTGAACCTCTACCGGGATATTAGCTGTCTTCGAGAAATCTCCTTCTATTATCCTGACGCGGAAACTGTTCGAGCCGTCAGGAGCGTCCTCTTCCACAAGTAATTCTGTAGAAATCTGATACTCCTGTCCCGGGGTTAGGGTTCCCAGCGAATAGTTTTTCTTCCTGTCAGGTTTGACTTCGAAAGGGTAGTAGTCGACTAGTTCGACCCGGACATTCTCTGCATCAGTGTTTCCGGTATTTCTGATCTTGAATGTTATATCTCCGCTTTCACCGGACTGAAGCGGTACTGGATCTGAGTTGATGAATGTAGCTTCCAAGTTTGTAGTTGATCTTTG
>JBLGBS010000024.1:0-10048 GCA_047617985.1 Candidatus Nanohaloarchaea archaeon
CTTTTCTGCAGGTGTCTCTGTAATCTCTTCTGCATCAAAGATGTCAGGAACCTGAATTTCGTACCAGTTTTTCTGAATAACTGCTTTAGCCATACCGTTTTTCACGACTCAAAACTTTATAAACAGTAGGTGCCTGGATCAAGATACTTCCTCAACTATTCCTTCACTGACTTTTTTCAGGAACTCTTCTTTGTTCTCTTTAGGGAATTTGGCGCCGGCTGCGACATTGTGGCCTCCGCCTTCTCCGTCTATTTCCTCGCAGATTTCCTCTATAACATGCCCGAGGTTCAAACCGTTCTCGACAGCTTCTTTTGTGGCTCGGCAGGAGGCTTTGATCTTGTCTTTTTCTGATTCTGCGACTCCAACTATGGCAGGAACATCGGAGAAGAAGCCGTTGCTCATTGTTATGGTGGTAACGGTTCCGATGAAGTCGTCTTCGACCTGGTCTTTTCCATCAATCACCCCGATACCGTTTTCGTAGATCGCATCTTCGTTGTCCTCGTTATCCTCGACATAGCCAAGTGCGGAGGAAATCTTCCTCCCGTATTTTCTGGAGATTTTTTCTGCCATGTCTAGATCATCTTCAAGTAGGATTTTAACGCCTTTCTTCGGTTCTCCGAGCCGTCCACAGGCGTTGATTATTGTTGAGAACTCGTCTATTCCATGACCGTTTGGAAGTTCGTAGATATTGTTCATTAACTGGTGTGCGTCGTATCCCTGGGTTATCAATGCGTGAATCAGTTTCTTCTCCTCTTCCGCGGTTAGATCGCTTAATGTTTTGAAGTCGCCGTTTTCATCCTTGATATCAACTCCAGAAGATTGGACGAACTGGACTGCGCCGGACTCGTTGTTGCTGATTCCTTCAAGATGCGGGTCGGTTGTGTACATCAGTGATTTGTGAAGCGGTTTTGTGCTCCTACCATAGAGATCCAATCCCTGTCTTTTCTGGATTAAATCGTTTTCCTCCGCTCTCTCAAGTAGCTGCTTGTTTAATCCAAGGAACTCTCCTTCCTGTTTCTGGACATCGCCTGTCGCGCCAATCAACGCATACTGAACTAGGTCGATGTTTTCCTCGTCTACCTGTTCGGCGAGAAGATAGGTTGTTCCGGCTGCAGAAATCGATTCTCCTCCGTCGATCCCATCAAAATGAGGGTTAATATGGATAAAATCTGAGTCCTCGTTGCTCTCTGATTTCTGTTTTAAATCCTCGTTCTCTATCTGAGGTTCGTGGTGATCGGAAACTATAACCTCTTTACCGGCTTCTTCAATTATATGGTTCTGTATATGTTCTGCCTGACCTGAACCGATGTCAACAAACAAGATAAGGTCTTCGTCTTCTTCTGCTATCCTTTCGACATCTTCCTCGTATAACTGTTTAACAATCTCGTATTCGAACTCTTTTCCCAGTCTATCAAGCATTTCATGGGCAATAGCTGTCGCGGAAATACCGTCAGCGTCGTACTGCCCGACTAGTCTGATTTTACCGTTGTAATCTTTCAGTTTCTGCGCTGCAGGTTCCGCAGCTTCAAGAATTTCTTCAACCATCTCTGTTAAATGATTCCTTTCCCGGAAGTTAAATTGGTTTTGATACAGTTAATTCAGGATTCCTAAATTTTTGTTTCAAATCCGGGTCTGCCGATTGGTTCTTCAGAAATTAAATAGGAAGAATATGTGTGGAGAGGTGTTTATTCCTCTCTTTCGTATTTCCAGTCCTGTGGGATGTTGCCTTCGTCTCTGTGGTATGAGGCGATTTTTCTGATCTTTGCCTCGGTTAGTTCTAACTGGCGGATTGCTTCTTCGTCTTTCTGGTTCTCTTCAATGTGATCCTGGATTGATTCTGCCTTTTCTACAAGGTTCTGAAGGTCTTCCGGCATGTCTGGTGCGAAGCCTTCGTCTTCAAGTATCTCTGTTACCTTCTTGTCGGTTACCTGTTTGACACTCGGGATTCCGTACTGGTCTCTGAGCGCCATTCCGATCTGAGAAGGGTCTTTACCGTCTTTTCTGAGTTTTACTACAAGATCGACTACTTCGTCTTCACTGTAGTCAACCCATCGCGGGTTTTTCTTTGTTACAGGTTTGTTGGAACCTGATGATCCTCGTCCGTCGTTATGCATTCTTGCCATTTGTTATCACATACTGATCCGGTCAAGCCTCAAAGGACTTTCCCGGTCTGAACATGAAATCCGAGCCAAATTTTAAATAAGGGATTTACTATGCTAGAGCAAAGTTTCTAAGCAGAATTCTTAGGAGTAGGTAAAGAGAGGCAGGTAAGACTATGTAGAAAAACTGAGTAATTTTCAGTTCTTGGTTTTTTCCTATATAATAGAGGATCGGCAGGTTGAAAGCTAATATTGATATTACGAAGAGCAGATCTACATTCACGCTGTAGCTGTTTAAGTTGCCGATTATGCCTGTGAAATCTTGGTTTGACATTTCTCTCTGAACGCTTTCAGATGAGAAAATTTCGTTCAGATCCTTCGATATATCTGCTAGAATTTCCATTAATGTGTTTCTGGAAACTAAGGCTCCCGCTGTTGAGAAACCGATCGCCAGATTTCCGACCAAGATATCTAGGCTTAATTTCCTACCGTCTTTTACTTTTACCAAAAGATAGCTTATCAGGAATGGAAAAGGCAGGATGATTAAATATTTGAGCGGTATAGAGCCTGTGAAAACCTCTAGAAATCCGATTAAAGGAATTAGTAAAGCTGAAATTGCAAAAACTGATATGAGTAACAATACATGTAGAGCTGTAGTAACAGTTTTATCAGATTCTGATCTTTTCACGAATTCAATTACGGCGCCTGATTAAAAATTATTTGTATCGGCCTCTCTGTTCGACTTCTTCCAGCTGTTCCAGAACTTTATCAGAATCTTCGTATTCGCTATAGCCTTTCAGGAAGTTCTCCCAGGCTTTATCTGCTGCTTCAGGGTGTGAGCTTTCCAGTACCTGTTTTAGTAAATGGATGTCGACGGCTTTGTCCTCTGTTCTCTGGGATCTGAAAGAGAGTCCGAAGTCAATCAGAAAGATCTTCCCGCTATCTGCTATTGCATTGCTTGTGGTAAGGTCGCCGTGGATTATATCGGTTGAATGTAGAAGCGCTATGTTTTCGCCAAGGCTCTCCAGAATCTCAGGTTTTTCCTCTACTACTTCTTTCAGTTTTTCGCCTTCTATTTTCTCAAGTTCTATAGTTGAGTTATCTTTTTTCTCGGCTTCCGGCACGCTAACTCCGTATTTCCTGGCTTCAGTGATTAGTTTTTCCTCCGTCTCAGTTCTTTCTTTTCTGATCTTCTTGTCCAGTTCCGGGTGCCGGTATTTCTTTTCAGGTCTTCTCTTAACCACCTTTTGTTCTCTTATTTCTACTTCTGCTTCGGCTCCTTTTTCTGTTTTCATCCTTCCTCAGATTCAAGGTATTTTCTAACTTCTAAAAGGCTTCGTCTTCTCAATTCTTCTTTGTAGTTCTCCTCTGATTCTATTCCAAGAAGATGTTCTTTGATCAGTTCGGCGGTCAGGATTTCAGGTACTATAACATAGTCTGCACCTTTGTGGATCAGGTTTTCAGCTTCTCCGAGTTCTTCTGCTCTCAGGATTTTCCCGGCGTTGGTGTCAAGCGTCAGGACTTTTTCGGATACCTCTCTGAATGGTGCGGTGGAGACTATAAGTTTGGCGTCTTCTGGGTTTGCGTGTTTCCAGGTTTCATGGTTCAAGATGTTGCCATAGACAAAGTTCTCTTCCTTCTTTCTAAGATCTGAGATTTTTTCGGGATCGTTTTCTATTATCAGGAACTCGGCGTCGATTTCTTCCAGCTGTTCAACTATTCTTTTGCCCTGGATATCGTATCCTATCAGAATTATATGGTCTTCGAGTTCTTCCTCTACATTGCTGTTCGGCAGTATCTGGTCACCGCTCTCTATAATGTTATACTTGTTCAGTAGCTCGTAAAGCTCGTGTTCGTACAGTTTGGTGTATGACGAGGATACCATGGTGATCGTGGCAGCGAGTATTATGGCGTGGAAAAGCGGTTCGATTATCATTCCGGCGATCCAGGCCTGGATAGCGATTATCAAAGTGAATTCGCTGATCTGGTCGAGGCTTACCCCGGTGAGGAAAGAGGTTCTTGGATCGTATCCCTGGTGAATCAGTGAGGTAACCATTAGCGCAGGTTTAACGAAAGCGGTCATCAATACTAGTCCTGCGGTCATAAGTAGAGCTGCCGGAGTTGGGAACGATAGTAATGCTCCGAGTGTTACGAAGAAGATTGCGGAGAAGAAGTCCTTGATTGATCCCATGGTGTCAAGTATATCCAGATTGTGTGGGAACCGTGCGACTGCGATGCCTGCGGCGAAGGAGCCTACTACGATTGAGAGGCCGAAGTACTGTGAGATGGCGATGAAGCCGGTGAGGAAGGATAGCCCGGTTAGCATCAGTAACTCTGTTGATCCTTCGGAAAGGTTTGCTATATGGTCGAAAAGGAATCTCCGGATGAAAAGGGCGGATACAATCATCGTTGCTGCGACACCTAGGTTTACCGCGATATCGTTAAAGATGAAAGTTTGAGAAGATAGAAATACTACCACGGCTACTGCCAGGATATCCTGGATAAGGTGGATGGATTCTGCCAGTCTTCCGTGTATCAGGTTCTTGTCAACCTCCTCCGAGATCAGCTCGAGGCCGACAAGAGAGGAGCTGAAAGTCGCGGCCACAGCAAAGTAGAATGCCTGAAGCAGATCCAGTCCAATTATGATTCCGAATGCGAAACCCAGTGTCCCGATCAGTAGTATCTGTACAAAGTTGACGCTCAATGCTTCGTTCCTGACTGCGGTTATCTTCTCCGGATCGAACTTCAGCCCGAATATGAAGACCAGAAATGCGATACCTATCTGCGCCAGTCCGAGTAGCTCCTGCTGGTTTACAAAGAAGCTGATCAGTATTCCAGCGGTCAAATAAGCCGGGACTGCTGGTTGGTTGAACCTGTTCGCGATAAGCAGCATCGCGGCTGAAGCAACAAATATTAGAGTCATTGAGGTTATTATTTCAGCCATTTCTGCCACCCCAGTGGATTGTCTCAAGGTCGTCTTGTGTCTCCTCTTGGAAGACTTCAGGATCTTCAATGTAAAGCTTCAGGTAGTCCGCCATCTTGTCTGCTGTTACAATATTTTCGATCATAATGTATTCTGCTCCGAGATCGTACATTTTCGCTGCCTGTTCAAAGTTTTCTGCTTCAAGGAATACCGGTGTTTCTCTTTTCCTATCTCTTAGGATATGGTGGTTGACCTTTGTATCCCGCGCCATTGAAAGTATAAACGCGGCTTTTTTTATGCCGGAGGCCTTTCTTATCTCTCCGTGCTTGAAATCTCCATAGATGTACTCGTGTGAGGAGCGTGATAACTCTTCGGTGTTGTCAGGATCTTTGTCAACTACAACCACATTGCCGTACTGTTGCTCTAAAAGATCCAGTACTCTCTCTGTAACCATGTTGTAACCTACGATCAATGCGTGACCTTCCAGTTTCTCCACTTCGACATCTTCTTTCTCTTCTGACTCGTAACGGGAGAGAACCTCTTCGAACCTGCTGTATATAGCGTTGTTGAAGTTGAGCAGATATGAGGATGTCCCCATTGTGGTTATGGCTACTAGGCTGATGAATCCAAGCATTTGATCGCCTATTATTCCTTCCCTGACTGCTAAAGCTCCTAGTATTATGGAGAACTCGCTTATCTGTGTCATGTTGAGTGCGGCTTTGAAAGATGTTTCTGGGGTGAATTTCAGCTGGTCGATTAGTCCGAAGAATATTCCGAACTTTCCGGCTATAAGTACTGCTGACGCGATCAAAGCCTCTAAGAAGTAGGCGGAGAGCTGTCCGGGTATAATCTTTAGAGCGAAGTTTATGAAGAAGATAGCCATGAAGAGGTCTGTAAGCGGTCTTACACGCTCCTGTAACTCGCTAGAATACGGGAGCTGGGCGAGGCTAAGACCTGCGAAGAATGCTCCAATCTCCAGCGAGAGCCCCAGTTGGTCGGCACCGGAGATCAGGAGAAACGCCCATGCCAGTCCGTAAACAAAGAATATTGAGGGCTTCTGAGAAATCTTCCTGAAAATTCTCGGTAGCAGGTAGCTTGACGATGCGATTGATATACCGCCTATCAGAGTTATCATGGCCATGATCTCTACGAATCTGATCACTGCTGTCGCCGGATCAGAGAAGTTGGCTGTTATTAAAGCAAGCAGAAGCACAACCGCAATATCCTGTACAAGCAGGACGCCGACATCAAGTCTTCCAGGTAGTGTTGAGGCCTCGTCTATATCTGTAAGAAGCTTCACGACAAGCGCCGTGGAGCTGAACATTGCAGCTGCTCCAATGAAAAGGGATTCGACAGTGGTGAAACCGAGCAGTGTTCCCAGTCCGAATCCCAACAGTGCGGTTAGAGCCATCTGGGAGACTCCAATAAGTGCTGTAGGCTTGAGAACTTCTCTTATCTCACCTATATTGATTTCCAGTCCGATGAAGAACAGCAGGAAGACCAGCCCGAGTTCGGAGAAAAGCCGGGTTAGCTCTGTCTCCCCAATCATGCTCAGCCCTACAGGCCCGAGAACAAGTCCTGTAGCGATGTAGGCGATTACTGTCGGCTGTTTCGTCTTCCTCGCGATAAACGAGAGTGCTGTCGCAAGTACAATTATAACTGCGAAAGACGCGAAGCCGGTGTTCATCCCTAGAAATTTCTTTCGTCTCCTGCTTCTTAATAGCTCATTCTTGACCGCTTCGATCTCCCCAGTAAATCGCCTCAAGATCGTCATCCATCTCTTCCTTGAAAAGCATAGGATCCTTGATGTAAAGCTCCAGGTAATCCGATATCTTGTCTGCCGTCACAATGTTCTCAATCATTACATATTCTGCGCCTCTGTCATAGAGTTCTGCTGCTTCCTCAAAGCTCTCTGCCTCCAAGAAAACAGGTGTATCTCGGTCTGTATCTCTGAGGATGTGCTGGTTGACTTTCATGTCTCTTGCAACCGAGAGAACGAATCCTGCATCTTTTATACCGGTGGCTTTCCTTATTTCGCCGTGGTTGAAATCGCCGTAAATGTACTCGAAGTTGGCCTGGCCCAGTTTCCCGGTGTTGCGTGGATCTCGGTCAACTACAATTACATCCCCGTAGCTCTGTTTTATCACCGGTAGGATCCGTTCCACCACAGCGTTATATCCGACTATTACTGCGTGATCCTGGTAAATTCTCATCTCTACATCTTTTTTCTCCTCGGATTCAAACCTCTCAAGCAGATGTTTTACTCGGTTGTAGATTTCCTGATTATAGTTGATCAGGTACGAGGATGCGGTCATTGTGATTAAAGCCATCATACTCAGGTATCCGAGAATATCGCCTTGAATGTAGCCCTGGGTTACTGCTATAGCTCCGACCACTAGCGAGAACTCGCTGACCTGTGTCATGTTTAAACTTCCAAGGAAAGATGTCTCAGGAGTGAAATTTTCTCTGTCGATCAGATAGAACATGATCAGGAAATTCCCGATCATCAGCAGTACTGATGCGATCACTGCTTCCAGCCAGTAGGTGAGTAGGTTGCTTGCGGTAAGGCTGAGTCCTATGCTGGAGAAGAAGATCACCATGAAGAAGTCTGTGATAGGTCTTATCCGTTCCTTTAGTTCTTCACGGTAAGGGATCTGTCCAAGTCCGAGTCCTGCGAGGAATGCTCCCACCTCGATGGAAAGGTTCAGCTCCGCGGTCAACGATATGAAAAGAAACGCCCATGCTAATCCGTGGATGAAGAAGGCGTGCTTGTTGTTCGCTACCCGGCTAAACAGCACCGGAAGGATGTACCGTGAAGAGACCAGTGAAAGAGCGCCGACCGCTGACATCAGCACAAGTATTTTACCGAGTGTGAAACCTATCTGCGCAGGGTTTCCAAGGGTTCCGGAGCTGAAAAGCGCGAGTATAACCACAAGATAGATGTCCTGGAGAATCAGCACTCCGATATCGATTTTACCGGGAAGTGTGGAAGCCTCGTCTTTGTCAGTCAATAGTTTGACAATTACCGGTGTAGCCCCGAAAACTGTGCATAGAGCGATTATTATAGTTTCCTGCATTGAGAAACCGAGCATCAACGGTATGACGAATGCGAGAGCAGTCTGGAGAACTGTCTGCAGGACAGCAATATTGATAACCGGTCTCAGTATCTCCCGTATATCGTCTATCTTCATCTCGATACCTAGAAGAAAGAGAAGTAGTGCAAGACCTAGTTCTGACATGAGAGAGACAAGTTCAGATTCTCCGATAACATTGAACATTACAGGGCCGAGAACAAGTCCTGTCGCTATGTAGGCTATTATTGTAGGCTGGTTAGTCTTTCTAGCTAGAAAACCTAGTATGGTAGCGGTCAGTATGACAAGTGCGAAATCGTAGGCTATTGTAGCTTCAGGTATCATTTTGGAGTACTTTCTCTATCTCAGACCTCTTCACCGGGCCTTTACGATGGATAACGAGCTCCGAGTTATTAACTTCTGCGATTGTAGAGGTCGGACCGTCTTCCAGTTCACCGACATCGATTATATAATCTGCTTTCTGCCTCAGTTCTTCAGAAATATCTTCCACAGAGTAAGATGTCTCTTTACCCGAAATATTGGCGCTGGTAGCAGTGATTGGTGTATTCTCGGTGAGTTCTCTGGCTGTTTCGGATGAGGATATCCGGAACGCAAAATCTGAGTTCAGGTTATCTGGTATATTATCTTTCTTTTCCGCGACTAGGGTTAGAGGACCTGGCATGAAATCTTCAACTGTTCTCTTTTCATCTTCACTTAGATTAGAATATTTTTCTGCCTGTTCCATTGAGTAAACTATCGCAGTTAACCCCTTGCTTCTAGGTCTCTGCTTCATTTCATAGACTTTTTCTACAGCATCTCTTTTTGTTGCGTCAGCAGCTATACCGTAAGCTGTCTCCGTCGGGAAGATAACTGCTCCTCCTTTTTCAATTGCTTTTTTTGCTTTATCTAGATCAGTCATAGAAAGAACTTGGGTCAAAATTTGTTAAAACATTTCGACATTCATCAGCATAGTTGTTCATAACTTCTTCGGGTACTGAATAGTTGCTGATCAGACCTTCCTCTGGTGTTTTATCAGGCCTTTCCGGCCAGCCCTCCGGTGAATAAACTTCGACATCAAGAGTGTTATTTGCCTTTTCTTCAAGGTGTGGCGATGTTACTATGAATTCCATCGCTTCGGTAGATACATAATCTATCGATGCGTGGTTTTCCGGTCCGGAGAAACTGATCTGGTTTCTAGACAGATTTTTCAGGTTGCCGAGTGATGTCGCCATTACTATCCCGCTCTCCGGCATTTCCTGGGATACGGCCATGGCGGCTGCGTATTCGTAGTTTCCCCAGTTAGCTCGGTTGTCGTCCTGTCTCTTGTCCTGATAACCGTCATCTTCAAGGAGCTGATCGATCATATCCTCAGCGGAGAAATCCGTGTCAAAAGTTTGTGTATCTGTCATTCCTTCTTCTCTATCTATCCGACTGCGAGAAGGATTCATACCTCGGAACATACAGGTATCTTCCCCGTAGGCACGGCTTAGCTTTAGTTGAGGGCCGAACTTTCGAGGATCTAGTGAATTCCACATAGCTATAACTTGTTATTTAACAGTAATAAAAGTTGTTGAGGAGGGTCTATATCCATTCGACTTCCACCTCATCCGGTCTCCAGTTCGGTTTCTTTGCTGATTCTTCGATCGGTGTTGTTTTCCCGGCTTTCAACTCTATCATTCCCTGGTGTGCGATCATCACTCCGTTGTCCATACAGTACTCGGTTGGAGGGAAGTAAGCCTTGGCATCTCGCTGCTCGCACATAGTTTTCACCATCTCTCTGAGCCGTGAGTTCATCGCCACACCCCCCGTTAGAAGAGCTTCATCGCTCCCCTCCTGCGCCATAGCTCTCTCAAGGGCTTCAACCACTGCAGAGTATGCATGCTCCTGGAAAGAGTTGGCTAAAATCTCGTCTTCCTCATCGCCTAATTTTCTCTGAACTTCGGTTACTAGGCCTG
>JBLGBS010000025.1:0-9537 GCA_047617985.1 Candidatus Nanohaloarchaea archaeon
CCGATGTATTCCGCGAGCTCTTTTACTTCTGTCTTGTAGAGATCTCCTATCGGCGTAAGATCGACAGCGCCATCGCCGTACTTGGTGAAGTACCCGGTCAGGTTTTCGGTTTTATTTCCTCCGCCGAGAACCATTAGATTGTTTTCGTTTGCGTCCATGTACTCGTAGATCATTCTGACCCTGGCCCGTACATTTCCTTCTGCCAGTTCCCCGATATGGAAAGGCGCGGTTTCATTAAAACTCTGAACTGTTTCCTCGATATTGACTTCCCGAAGCTCGATTCCAAGGTTTTCAGCAAGCTCTCGGGCGTCCTTCATATTTTTCTCACTGCTCGGTTCTCCCGGCATTACCCATCCATAGACATTCTCTGAGCCTACAGCCTCCACAGCCAGCGTAGCAACCACTGCAGAGTCTATTCCCCCACTGATACCTATCACAAAACCATCGACACCAGCTTCCTCCAGTTTCTGATTTAGAAAACGGTCAATCTTATCCACAGTTTCTCCGTAGTCCATATTTTTTCAACCTGTTCGAGCTATAATATCTTCAAATTCTTCGATTTTATCCACATTACAGTCTGGAGCTATATCCCTCCAGTCATCTCTTCCCTGCCTTATTCTTTTTCTGAGCTCTGTCCCACTGCATTCCTCCGGTCGGTGAAGATCATGCTCCTCCACTCTGGCATCTGTATGTTTTCTGACCAGTCTCTCCACTAGATCGTTTCTGGTTATAACCACGTCAGGTTCTGTCCTTTCCTCAAGTCTATCCGCCCATTCAGGGTATCCTTCCTTTCCTCTGTCCTCATCTTCCAGAGCAGTAATACTGATCCCGGGATGACAGCTCCTTATCAACTGTTTTCTCTCCTCAAAAGTTAAGGGATTTTCCTCCGTCCTGGATTTCGCAGAGCTTCCAACAACTATCTCAAACACATCGAACCCTGGTTTATAATTCTCCACTGTCCTGTGGTGTCCAAAGTGAAATGGCTGGAACCGGCCCAGAAAAACTGCTTTTTCTCTTTTCACAGTTCCTTCTTTAACCCGGGAGGCTTTAATTCTTTGAGCGAGATATTTAACACTCGGACTGTAAGTATTCAAACAAACGGAGGTACACCGGTATGTACGAAAAAATACTTCTACCTACAGATGGAAGCGAGGAGTCGGAAGAGGCTGTAAATCATGCAGAAGAACTGGCGGAAAGGTTTGAAGCCGAAATCCATATTCTCCACGTCGTTGATATAAGGAAGCAGGCAGGGGAGCCCCGAGTCCCCACACAGGTCGAGTCCATGAGAAAAACCGGAGAAGAGATAGTTGACGATATAGGGGATAAATTTGATCTATCGACGGTTAAAGAGGTCAGAGTCGGTATACCACATCAGGAGATCAACAACTATGTGGAGGAGAACAGCATCGATCTCATCGCGATGGGAAGTCACGGACGTTCCGGTCTTAACCGGATGCTTCTGGGAAGTGTAACAGAGAAAGTTTTGAGAACCTGCTCTGTACCTATACTGACTGCTCAGAGCGAAAGTGAGTAGTTTATGAGAAACAAAGAGGTCGCCGATATCCTCTACGAGATCGCGGACTACCTCGAGATGCAGGATGTGGAGTGGAAGCCCCGGGCATACCGTCGAGCCGGCAGAAATATCGAATCGCTATCCGAAGACATCGAAGATATACATGAGAGAGGTGAACTTGAGGAAATTGACGGTGTCGGCGAGAACATAGCCGGTAAGATCGCGGAGCTTCTGGAAACCGGTGAACTTGAGTACTACCAAGAACTGAAGGAGGATCTACCTGTCGATATTGAGGCCCTGACAGCTGTGGAAGGGCTGGGGCCTAAAAGTGTGAAGAAGATATACCGGTCAATCGGTGTAACCGATCTTGACGAGCTTGAGGAAGCTGCGGAGGAAGGAGAAATAGCAGGTATAGAGGGTTTCGGTGAGAAAACACAGGAAAACATACTGAAACATATAGAGACAGCGAGAAAAGGTGAGGAAAGAATGCTTCTGGGAAAGGCCTTCCCGATAGCTGAGAGCCTGAGAGAAGAGCTGGAGGAGTCAGAGCTGTTTGGAGAAGTAACAATTGTGGGTTCCTTCCGGAGAAGAAGGCCGACAGTAGGAGATATAGATATACTGGGAACCTCGAAAAAGCCTGAGGAAGCGATGGAGTACTTCACCTCCCGCGACGATGTTAAAGAGATTCTGGGAAAAGGCGAGACCAAGTCATCAGTAGTGATTTCAGGCGGTCTACAGGTTGATCTCCGACTGGTCGAGGAAAAGAGCTACGGCTCAGCGCTACAGTACTTCACCGGCTCCAAGGATCACAACGTAACACTGAGAACGATTGCAGTAGAGAAAGACTGGAAGCTGAACGAGTACGGACTTTTCGACTCCGAGGAAAACAGATTAGCCGGGAAAACCGAGGAATCGATCTACTCAAAGCTCCAGATGGATTTCATAGAGCCAGAGCTCAGGGAAGATACCGGAGAAGTTGAAACCGCGCAGAAAAACGCGTTGCCTGAGCTTGTGGAGCGGGAGGATATTAAAGGAGATCTGCAGATGCACACAGAGTACAGCGATGGATCGGACAGCATAGAGGAGATGGCGCAGAAAGCAGAGGAATTAGGCTACGAATACATACTGATTACCGACCACGGGCCGTCGCTTAGAATCGCCAGCGGAATCGATGAAGAAAAAATAAGGGAACAGGAACAGGAGATAACCCGGCTTAACGAGGAAACAGGTATTGAAATTCTTCACGGAATCGAGGCTAACATCACAGAAAAAGGCGTGGATATTTCCGACAAGCTGATGGAGGAGCTGGATCTGGTGGTAGCCGCACTCCACAACAGAGTAGACAACCCGACCGAGAAGATAATTGAGGCTCTGGAGAACCACCCTGTGGATATTTTCGCCCACCCATACAACAGAATGATAAACAAGCGGGAACCGATGGATCTGGATATGGAAAAGATAGTTAGAACTGCATCGGAGAACCATGTTGCGCTGGAAATCAACTCCCAGCCCTCACGTCTTGATCTCCCCTGGCAGGATATCAAGGAACACAGGGAAAACGTCAGGTACGTGGTTTCGACCGATGCCCACTCAACTTCCGAGCTCGATTACATGCATCTCGGGGTTTCACAGGCACGGAGAGGCTGGTGTGAGAAGGAAAATATTCTGAACACATTATCGCTGGAGGAAATGAGGTCTTACTTCGAATGAAAGAACCTGAAGAAAATCCTTACACCCGGGAACCTGAACTTGATTTCTCGGGGCTGGAAAATCTTTCCGAAGAAACGGCCAGAGAACAGGTAAGGCTTCTTAGAGAAGCTATTGAATACCATGACTACAGGTACTATGTCGAAAACGATCCTGTTATCTCAGACAGAGCATACGATAGACTTTTCAGCAGATTGAGAAAGCTCGAGAAAAAATTCGATCTGCAGACGGAGAACTCTCCAACTCAGCGGGTTGGAGGTGAAGCTCTTGACGGGTTTGAAACAGTGGCGCACAGAAAAGAGATGCTCAGCCTGGACGCTTCAGAGGATGAGGAAGAAGTCAGAGATTTCAGTGAAAGAGTTCGGGAGAAAGCCGGAACCGCAGTCTACCATGTCGAACCCAAGTTTGACGGTCTTTCAGTTGAGTTCGTGTACGAAGAAGGCGAGCTGGAAACAGCTGTAACGAGGGGAAACGGAAGAGAAGGTGACGACATCACAGCGAATGTCAGAACTATCGGTGCAGTGCCTTTGAAGCTTCACGGTGCTCCTGATGAACTGGTTTTACGGGGAGAGATATACATGCCTAAGGACGGATTCCAGAAGCTTAACAGGAAAAGGGTTGAGAGAGGTGAAGATACATTTGCCAACCCGAGAAACGCAGCAGCAGGAACTGTCCGACAGCTTGACTCAGCGGTGGTCGCTGAAAGACCTCTAGACGTGTTTTTCTACGATATAATGGAGACGTCAAAAGAAGACCTGAAGACGCAGAAAGAAGCAATGGAGTTCATGGAGGAAGTAGGGCTAAAAGTCAACGAATACAATAAGCTGGTGGATGACATAGACGGGTTCATCAGATACAGAGAACGGATGATGGAGAAAAGAGATGATTTGAATTATGATATTGATGGTGTGGTAGCCAAGGTCAACGAATTCTCCAGAAGGGAGGAGCTGGGTAGTACCTCAGCACATCCACGGTGGGCGTTTGCCTACAAGTTCCCGGCAAAGACAGGTACAACCCGTGTAAGAGAGATAGCGGTGCAGGTAGGTAGAACAGGCAAACTTACCCCGGTAGCATTACTGGAGCCTGTAGATGTTAAAGGAGTCACAATATCCCGCGCATCGCTCCACAACGAGAAACAGACCCAGAAACTGGGTGTCTCAAAAGGTGCAGAGGTAGAAGTAGAGAGAGCCGGTGATGTTATTCCACAGGTAAAGAAGGTTGTTGAGGAAGGCGAGGAAGTGTTTGAGATGCCGGATAACTGTCCTGTCTGCGGTTCAGAAGTTATAGGAGAAAAAGAACATCATTTCTGTACAGGCGGAATTTCCTGTCCGGCACAGCTGAAGAGAAAACTAGGATACTTCGCCTCGAAACAGGCAATGGATATTGAAGGGTTAGGAGAAAAAGTAGCGGAACAGCTAGTTGAAGAAAGAATTATTGAGGAGATACCGGATCTCTACCATCTGAAAAAGGAAGACCTGCTCCAGCTGGAAAAATTTGCTGACAAATCAGCGGAAAACCTGCTTGAAGAGGTCGAAAAATCGAAAAAGATAGATTTATCCAGCTTTCTGACAGCTCTCGGTATAAGACATGTAGGGAAGGAAACCGCTCGAGACCTGGCCGGAGAATTTTCTCTGGAAGAACTTATGAAAGCCGAAAGAGAACAGCTTGAAGAACTGAACGATATCGGGCCGGAGGTCTCAAAAAGTATAACCGGTTTCTTCCAGGGAAGAGGAAGAGAACTTGTAGAAAAATTGCTGGAGGAAGGTGTCAGCCCGGAGCAGGAGGAGACGGGAGATGAGCTGGCAGGAATGAAACTGGCGATAACAGGCAGTATAGAAGGTTACACTAGGGAAGAGCTAATTGACCTTCTCGAGAGACATGGCGCCGATGTAACCTCATCGGTTAGCTCGGAAACAGATTATCTTGTGATCGGAGAAAATCCTGGAACCAAAAAAAGAGCGGACGCGGAAGAGGAAGACGTTGAGGAGTTTTCCGAAGAGGAATTCAGGCAGAAAATCCTGTCAAAGATCGCTTAACTCAAATCTTATTTAAGAATCTGGCTCTCCTCTAAATACAAAGGGGGCCCGTAGCTCAGCTTGGACAGAGCATTCGGCTTCGGACCGAAAGGTCTAGGGTTCAAATCCCTACGGGCTCGTATTTAATTAGTGTTACAAGGTAATATTTAGTTCTCATAAAGCGTGGTTTGTTTTATAAAGATGAACAGTGTATTGGCTTGTGTGTAAATGCAGAGGGTGAAGCGGTTAAGAGATTTCTTCATCCAGCGCCTTCGAAGGGCAGTTAAACGGGTGAATAAGATGGTAGAAGAACAGGATAATTCTGACGTGAAAGAGAAAGACAAAGATAAGAAACAGAAATCGAAATCCGGGAAGAAGCAGAAAATCCAGTTCCCACAGTACTTCCAGCAGCAGGGACAGAAAAGCTCCAAACAGCACGGAACCAAGCTGAAAACACCGGTTCTTAGAGGAGTAGTTGTCTCAGAGTTTGATGGAGAACGAATCTGGGTGGAAGCCTCCGGAAACATGAAAGGACGATACGGAGTTGAAGTACCGAACGGTTACTCACCGGAAGACTTCACACCTGGAACAGAGGTAGCCCTCGATCCGAACAGTTTCAAGGTAACAGATATTGTAGACAAAGGCAAAGACGCCGAATTCGACTCTATCGAGACCGAAGTAACCTTCCAAGATGTCGGAGGGTTAGACCACATAATCAAATCACTTAAATCCAACGTAGGCGCACAGCTTGACGCCGATAAACAGCAGAAGATCCAGGAATGGGGAATGGATCTTGACAAAAGCATTCTACTGATCGGAAGACCGGGAACCGGTAAAACCCATCTGGTCAAGGCTTTAAGCAATGAATACGACGCCGACATGTTCATGATCAACGGACCACAGATGGTCGAAAAATTCATCGGTGAAGGCGCGAAGAAGGTTAAAAGACTATACGAACAGGCGAGAGCCTCCGACAAACCAGCAATCGTGTTTATCGACGAAATCGACGCAATCGCAAAGAAAAGACTGGATGACAGAAGACACGGTGGGGAAGAAGTTGAAAGAACTATGAGCCAGCTGCTTTCCGAGCTTGACGGACTGGACACAGAAGAAGACTCCAACGTCATCTCGATCTTCGCAACCAACAAACCGGATATAATGGATCCAGCACTTCTAAACAGGACAAGCGCAGTCGAAGTACCTGTACCTAACGAGGAAGCCAAGAAGGAAATCCTCCAAGTGCACACAAGAAGACTTGATCTGGACGCCGGAGTCGATCTCGAGCTTGTAGCAGACGAACTCGAAGAAGACTTCACAGGAAGAGATATCCAGCAGATCGTCAAACAGGCAGCAATCAACGCCCTGGACAGACACGAAGACATCTCAAAAGCAGAAGTCGGGATGGAAGACTTCCAAGAAGCAATCAAAGACCTCAAAGAAGGCAATATTGGGACAGAGAAAGACTTCCTGGCAGCCGAAAACTATCACCCAGACGAGATGTTTGCATAGAGCTACCCATCAGGGTTGGCCTATAGAGAAGCCCTCGGCTTCGACATCCAGATTTTCAATTCCTATATTTTTCCCTTTTCAATTTGTGATACCAAATGACAGAACCGGAACTTGACAAAAGATTCAAACTTGAAAACGAATCACTCGCCGACTTCCTGAGAGATATAGCTGAATCACTGGAAGAAGACGATGCTGTAAAATTGGATGGCAAAGAATGGAAACTAGTTCAACCGGTTACAGACAAGAAAAACATTATGCGATTAATCAAAGACGAAGAAGGACTGGAAGTAAGTTTCAGACTACCAGAATAGTTATTCTACATACTCAACCATTTTCTGCAGTTTCTCCTCTTTCTTCATAGTTGATGACTCTGTGAGGAAGTCCTGCGCCAGTTTGTAGAGGTAACCGTTACCTTCCTGAAGCTGTTTCACCCTCTGCTCGGGCTCTGGAAGCTCTTCATGAACTTCGTCGAGAACATGATCGAATATACAGTACATCAGGTACCTTTTCTGTGCAACATCCTTAGTTTCCAGCTTCTCCTGGAGTTCCTCTATTTCTTCAAAGCTCATTCTATCTGATCTATGATCTTTTCACGAGCGGTTTTCGGATCTGCCTTACCCTGGCTTTCCTGCATCACCTGTCCAACCAGAAAGTTAACCGCTTCCTCATCTCCTGATTTGTAGTCGTCAACCGCTTCCTGGTTCTCTTCAATTACAGAAGAGACAATTTGATCGACCTCGTCTTCCTCGGCTTTCAGCAGGTCTTCCTCTTCAACTATTGCTTCAGGATCCTGAGGTTCTTCAACTATCTCCTGAATAACTTTTTCCGCGTTTCTGTCCGAGATTTTATCCTCTTCTAGAAGACCAAGCAGGTATTCGATCCAGTCAAGTTCAAGCTCCGCTTCTGAATAGGTAATTTCGTTGTAGTTCAAAGTCTTCCTAAGCTCGCCTGTCATCCATGAACCGACCAGCTCGGGATCATGTTCCTGCGCCAGTTTCTCAAAGTCGTCCGCCATTCCCTGTTCCACAATCAAAGATTCAATCATTTTTTCGGAAATACCGTATTCTTGCTTGAACCTCTCGAATTTCTCGTGTGGCAGTTCCGGGATGTCGGATTCGATCTTGTTGACAAACTCTTCTCCCAGTTCCTGTCTAGTTAGATCAGGGTCGAAGATATATCCATAGTCTTCCTCTGTCTCTTTCTCCCTCATTTTTTCGGTAGCAGATATATCTGCGTTGTAGTTTCTGGTGTGCTGTGAGATCTCTCTATTTCTTCTCTTCAACTGCTTCTGTCTTGAGATTTCGTAGCTCAATGCTTTTTCGACTTCAGAAGTTCCTGTAATATTCTTTACCTCGACTTTTTCTCCACCCTCTATTGAGATGTTGGCGTCGCTTTTGATCGCGAAGTCGGATTCAGGGAAGTAAACTTCAAGGTACTGTAGAATTTTTGCTAACTGCTGGAGGTATTCTCTGGCTTCTTCGGGTGACCGGAAATCCGGTTCTGTAACAATCTCCAGAAGCGGGGTTCCTGCCCTGTTATAGTCTACTTTAGTATAGTTTGAGTCAGAGATACTTCCGCCGATATGCTTCATCTTTGCCGGATCTTCTTCTATGTGAAGCCGGGTAATTCCAATCTCAGATTTCTCGTCTCCTACCTTGACCTCTATTTCTCCGTCCTCCCCAACAGGGATTTCGTACTGTGTGATCTGGTAGTTTTTCGACATGTCAGGGTAGAAGTACGTTTTCCTGGAGAAGAACACATCATCGTTAATATCGCACTGAAGTGAGAGCGCTGTCTTTGTCGCCAGCTCCAGAACTTTTTTGTTAAGCCTTGGCTTGGAACCAGGGTGCCCTAAACAGGTTGGACAGACATGACTATTCGGTTCTTCGGCCTCCTCATTCGGACATCCACAGAAAAGTTTCGTGTTAGTGTCCAGTTGTACATGGGTTTCCAGTCCTATCATTACATCGACTTCATCACTCATTATCGAAGCACCTCCGTGCTTCTGGTAATACAGAAAATCTTTGATTTTCGCATTACGAATCACCTCCTGTGTAGGTAAATGCTGTATCAAGTATCTTCTTTTCCTCGAAATGATCTCCGATTATGTGTAGACCGGTCGGCATACCTTCGCTTTTTCCGTTCGGCACTGAAATCATCGGCATCCCGGCAAGGTTTGGTCCAACCGTTAAAGTATCCATAGCATAGACTTCTTCAGGAGCCATTGATTCAGCGTCTTCAATTTTCGGGGCGATGTTCGGCATTGAAGGTGAAACCAGTACATCGTATTCCTCGAATGCCTCCTTGAACTGGTTGATTATCTTCTGCCTGACCTCTGCTGCTTTAATGTAATAAGCATCCCTGTAACCTGCTTTCCGGGTATATGTTCCAAGTAAAACCCGGCGTTTAGCTTCTTCACCAAACCCTTCAGACCGAATCTCCGAAAAGTATTCGTTAAAATCGTCGAACTGTTCCGGATCCTTCTCCAAGCCGTACCTCATACCAGCGAACCTTGCGAGATTGGTTGAAGTCTCCGCCATCGCCATGACATAGTATGCCGGGACTGCGGTGTCAGCTGAAAGAAGAGGTATGTCAACTTCTTCGACCTCCGCACCTAGCTCTCTGAGTTTCTCAACTGATTGCTCAAAGTTTTCCTTAACTCCTTTTTCCAGTCCTTCAAGTTCAAGATACTGTTTCGGCACCCCGACTTTCAGATCATCTTTTTCCTCGAGATCCGAGTAGTTTTCCACTTCTTTGCTTGAGGTTGTCTGATCGTTCTCATCCTCCCCAGCG
>JBLGBS010000026.1:0-8117 GCA_047617985.1 Candidatus Nanohaloarchaea archaeon
TGAATTTACTTTAAAAGAATTCACCCGGAACCAAATTTATACAGACAGATTTTGGCGGGATGGTGTAGTGGACTATCATTGGTCGTTTGGGACGACCAGACCCCGGTTCAAATCCGGGTCCTGCCAACTAGTTTTTAACTGAAACCCTTCTGACTATTCCAGGCTTATTTAGGATAAAAATTCTGTGTGTTCGCAAATAACTGGAACCAGAAAACAGCTCCGGAGGCTGTAAAGGTTTCCTTGTCATTTGATTTAGATCTAGTTCAATTCTGTATCCAAAGCCTTAACCGGGTGGAGTCCAAAATAAGGGTATGACACTTAGAAGAAATCTGTATGTGGCTGGCGGTGTAGCTGCTTCTTCATCCTATCTGTTTAATGTTCTGGCCTTCACTGGCAGTTTTGATCTTTTCAGAGGATTTGTATTCATATCTCTGTTCCTTGTGGTTATGGCCGGTTTCGAGAAGTTTATCGAGTGGGCGGAAACCCTTGAAGAATAGTTCAGTTTTGGAACCGTTTGAACATCGATGCCATTAGTTTGCCGACAAATCCTCCTTCTTCCTCGAAAAGTTCATTTTCCAGGTGTTCAAGTTCTTCCGGGAGTTTCTTTACCTTAAATCTCCCGGGCTCGATGTTTTCGACGTAGCCGAACTCTTCCAATTTTTTGACTGATTCCTTGGCATCTTCTCTGCTGGAGTAAATCCGAAATGCCTTAGCCATTCTGAGTTCCCCATCGTCCTCTTTCACGGCTTTTTCAAGCATCGCCAGCCTTTCTTCAGTCCATCTCATTCTACTCATCTACATGTGTTTTTCTATCTCCGTATTTTCGGGAAAGCAGTTTTCTGAAGCCGTACTCAACTGCTGTGAAAGCTCCGAGTGCGGTCGCGATGTAGGCCCACTGTGCCAGGTTGAGCGGTGTTACTCCGAAAAGCTCGGATACAGGGGTGTAGACCACTACCAGGTGGGAGATCGATGCGAATAGCATGCCCGCGATCAGGTACTTGTTGTCCCAGAGTCTCAATCCGTAGTCTCTTCTGATAACCTGGAAGATCATGATCTCGAAGAACGCTAACGCCATGAAAAGCATTGTCTGCGCCAGCACAAAGTTTTCGATATTCCAGAAGAACAGTGGAAGCATCATGAGTGCCGCCACCGGCCCTGTGAAAGCAATCATTGACAGAATCTTCCGATCTATGATAGGTTCGTCCCTTCCTCTCGGATCCCTCTTCATTATTCCCTCTACTTTCGGATCCTCACTCAGGGCTATTGCCGGTGGGCCGTCACTTGCGAAGTTAACCCAGAGTATCATAACCGCTGTCAAAACAACTGAGTCTGAACTGGTAAAGTACTCAGGGTAGAAAAGCCCTCCAATCAATGTACCGAGGAAGACAAACATTACCTCCCCTGAGTTTGTGGAGAGTAACTGATTAGTAACCTTTCTAATATTATCAAATATAGCTCTTCCTTCAGAAATAGCATCTCTGATCGTTACAAAGTTATCATCCTGTAAAACCATGTCAGAAGATTTCTGGGCTACATCCGTTCCTCTCTGTCCCATTGCGATACCTACGTCCGAGTTTTTGAGTGCTGGAGCATCATTAACACCGTCTCCAGTCATCGCAACATTGTAGTCCTGATTCTGGAGTGCCTGTGAAATCCTTACCTTGTGCTCTGGAGAGACTCGAGCGAAAATCTCGACGTCTCGAACTTTTTCCTCCAGTTCCTCTTCGCTCATATCCTCTATTTCCTGTCCTGTGACAGCGCCTTCCGGATCGAATCCAAGCTCCTTGCCTATAGCTTTGGCTGTCTCGATGTTGTCTCCTGTAGCCATCACAACACCTATCCCCGCGGTTCGGCAGTCTCTAACAGCTTCCTCAACTTCCTCCCGGGCGGGATCCATCATTCCCTGAAGACCCAGAAATACCATTTCTGACTCTATCTCATCATCTTCCGCTTCCGGATCAACATTTTTCTTCCGGGCAAAACCAAGAACCCTTAGAGCCCTCTTCGCGAATTCGTGGTTTTTGTCGAGTATTTCCTGTTTTTTTTGTTCTGTTAGTTGTTTTTCTTCTCCGTCGATCAGTATTTGGTCGCATCGTTCGAGAACTGTTTCCGGAGCACCTTTCATGTAAGCAGTTTTATCTCCGCTGATCACTGTCATTCTTTTCCGGTCGGAGGAAAACGGTACGCTTCCCGCTCTGTCAAAGCTCTGATCTATACCTGCTTTCTCTCCTGAAACCAGTAAAGCGATCTCGGTAGGCTCTCCACGGAACTTCTGGTCTGATTCATTTTCAGCTCTTTCGGCATTGTTGCAGTATACACCGCACTCAAGAAGAGGTCTCAAATAATCCTCGTCGACCTCTGAACCATCCTTTGTGAAACCTCCCTCTGTGGAGGTACCTGTACCTCCTACATTGATCTCTTCTCCCTGGTAGTACAGGTTTTCAACCGTCATAACGCCTTCAGTTAAAGTACCGGTTTTGTCAGTCACAATATAGTTAACAGATCCTAGAGCTTCCACTACAGGAAGTCTTCTAACCAGAGCATCCTTTTTCAGAAGCTTTTTCGAGCCCAGTGCCAGGGTAAGAGTTACAATAGCAGGTAATGATTCAGGTATAGCTGCAACGGACAGACCTATAGCCATCAGAAGTATAGTTATAGCACCGGCACCTGTCAGAGACACCTGTATAACTGCTACAAGAGAAACAATACCTAGAACCAAGTATCCTATCTTTTTGCCGAGCTCGTCTACTTCTTTCTGGAAAGGTGTTTCTTTCTGGTCGGCGTCTTCAATCTCCTCAGCAATATCGCCGACCTGGGTCTCCATACCGGTTTCAACTACGACTGCTTTCCCACGGCCTTTTACCACATGAGTATTCATGAAAACCATATTCTCTCTATCCGCCAGCGATAGGTCTTCTTCAAGCTTCTCCGCTGACTTGGAGACTGAACTGCTCTCACCGGTTAAAGAAGATTCATCGGTTTCAAGGGCTTCTGCTTCCAGCAGTCTTGCGTCGGCAGGTACTGCGTCTCCCTGCTCCAAGTAAATTATATCACCAGGTACGATCTCAGTTGAATCCACTTCTTTCTTCTCTCCGTCCCTTTTGACCACTGCGTTCGGCGTCGCCATTCTTTTCAGGGCTTCAATCGATTTCTCTGCCCTGTAGTCCTGTATAAAACCAAAGGTTCCGTTGGCGAAAAGTATGAGAAAAATTATTCCGGCTTCAGTATATTCCGGAGAATGACCGGGTAGAAAACCTATAGCTACTGAAAGGATTCCAGCAATCATTAACAGATAGATCAGGTTGTCCTGGAACTGGCTGATAAAGATTCCAAGCATGGATGTGGAGTCGTCGTCCTGTATTCTGTTCTCACCCTGCTTCTCCAGTCTCTGGCGGGCTTCCTCGCCGTCCAGTCCCTGCTCCCCGGTTCCTAGTTCGGAGAGAATTTCTTTGGCCTCACTGCTGTGCCATTTCATTTATATGTGAATTAGTAGTTTTCAGGTTAAAAAACCAGCTATCCGGATAAAGGAAAGAATGAGAACTGTTCACAGAAATGTCGGCTCTATTATAAAGGTCGGGGGTCATTTAGTTGTTATTCAAGGAGGTGTATTTAGAGTATGAAAGGTACAGTTAAGTTCTTCCACGATCAGAAGCGATACGGATTTATCGAAACTGAAGAAATGGACGACGATGTATTCTTCCACGAAGAAGATCTCGAGGAAGGAGTTGAAGTCGGAGAGGATTCAGAAGTCGAGTTCGAGACTGAAGAAGGAGACAAAGGACCGAAAGCAGTAAACGTCACAGAAGTATAATTCTTCTGAGACCGAGCTGTATTTCAAATCTTTAAATTTTTCATTTTACTTTTACCTTACTTTCTGTTCGCATTTCGCCGAACACTTCTTAAAAAGTTATAAGCTTCGCACCAGTATTTCCAGTATATGATAAGGCAGAGACTGGCGGAAAACCCTGACAGGCTTCTCACAAGGTTCGGAATATTTCTGGGAGTGCTTGCAGTATTCTATTTCGGCAGAGAAGCCATATTCGATCTAACACCGCTTGCCAAATGTGCTTTGCTGGTAATAGGTTCAGCGTTTTTCCTTGGAGGATCGAAGTTGGTCGATGAAACAAGCACTGTAGTAGCGCTGTATCTTTTCTCCGCTGTATCCTACCTGACATTTCTCGGATACTACACTTTGAGAATGGATCCGTCCACAAACACTGTTTTCCTGCTTCTGGCGGTATCAGGAATAATATTCACAGTGATCGGAAAGAAGATAGACGAGTATGAGATTGAAAGGGACAGAGCGAAGAAAGTCGGAGGAGTTCTGCTTGTAGCCTCCCTAGCTCTGATAGCAGTCGATTTAAACGCACCGGAGGTAGAGTACAAGATGCAGTTCGAAAACAGCATAGAGATAGGTGAATCACCTGTAAAAGCAGGAAATGTAACAGCCAGAAACAGCTACATTCTTCCCCAGACGTATAGTGCGGAAAGGATTGAAACCTGTTCCACAGATGAATCAAGAATAAGAATTATGCCAGAGGACAGATCCAAAACCTCAGGCATTATCGACGGTCTGTCAGAAAAATCGATTGAATACGAGTTCAACAGGATCCCAAGAGCTCCTGAGGAAAATGCTACAGCTGAGACATTTACAGTAGTGGAGAGTAACGAGTGTCCTGAAGATCCTGAAAGCAGTACTATCTACGTATATCAGGTTCCAAGCTTTGACTGACAGGGAAGACTAGACATTCAGGCTGTGCTCAACATCCCTGTCCTTCATATTTCTGAGAACTTCTCTTATATCCTCAGCCCGGACAGTCTCTCTTCCCTTCTCCTGAGCGACTTTATCTGCTTCTTCACCGACCTCTTCCGCCCAGTCGTCAAGAAACTCGCCGAGCTCCTTGGCAGCATCCTCACTCACTCTTTTCGTAGTATTTGACTTGAAAATCTGCCGCATGCTTCTTATAGAAAATTCCATTGGTATCAGCCTAAAGTTTATACTGACCTATCAAGCTTTAATATCTGATGGAAGTGGAGCGCCAGCGCCCGGATTTGAACCGGGGAGGGAGCGTATGTCCCAGCAGATCTCGAATCTGCCGCGTTCAGCCAGACTCCGCCACGCTGGCACAAAAGTGCTGAAGGTGAGAAACTATTTCCGAAAGCTCAGCGGATTGTTAAAAAGGTATTTATTTGTTACGATTAAATAATAAACTATGTCTGTCAGAGTTCAAAACAAGATAAAAGTATCAGGTAGCCCTCCAGAATCAGATATTGAGAATGAACCATTGGTAGAAGGAATAATTGAAAGTACCGAAGATTATACAGATGAGGACTTTGATGATTTTGACACCTATCTCCATATAGATGATGAAAGAACATTTGAAGACGACAGAGATATACTGGAAGATAATAAAGAAGCAGAAAGTGAGATAAATGCCTTCCTGGAAGGCGAAGAATCCGATATTTCAGCTGCAAGGCCTGGAGGAGGTATAATCTGGAAATCGGGAGACAGCTTTCTCGGCATACACAGAGACAAAAATGCTCCATCTGAAAGAGTTAAGGACGATATCGCAGCAGGCGTACCCCAGGAAGACGAACTATTTATTGAAAATACTTTAAGAGAAGGTCTAGAAGAAATCCTGCCTTACCGGGAAAGAGAGGACGGAACGAAGGAAATCTACGTATCGCAGTTCGAATCAGAACTGGTAAGTGAAATCGCAGCAGAAACCATTCTTTCCACAGTAAACAGCGTTGGGTCGATTGAGGGCTCCGTTCTACCTGAAATAGCGGATTCTGAGGATGAGCTTGAAGAAATGATTGACCATGTTGTCGAGAGCGGTGAAAATGATACTCCTGCCTACATAGGCGACGACTGGGAGATCCATACCTACGACGCGCAGTTCAGCATGGATCAGGAAGATCCTAACGCAGTAGGTGTAACTTACAGCATAGAACAGGACGGAGAAACACGGACAGGAAAACTACCGGCCTACGTAACAGGCGAGCCTCACAACCAGAGCCTGGAGTACATGCTTAACATGGAAATCGATGAGGAAGAGCTTCCGGATGATTTAGCTTATCTTGACACAGAGCACTTCGGCGACACAGCTCTCGACAGAGAAATTACTGCCTATAATACTGAAGAGGAAAAAGTCGAAGTATCCCAGTCCGGAGAAAGAATCAGAGAGACCGACTACAAAACCCATCTAGACAGAAGAGACGAAGAAATCCAGGAAGCTCACGAGGAACTTGAAGACGGTCTTACAGAGGAAGAGCTCGAGAGATACGGAACGGTTAAAGCGCTCGTCGGAGCCCGAATCTCAGGTTTCAGCTATGATATCGAAGATCATCTAAGATATCTGACCGGGCCAGATACAATAGAATAAGCCGACCACCTTAAATTTCTTCGTCCAAAATAGGTTTGATGGCGAGAATGAAATACGACGCAGTTATATTCGATAAAGACGGTGTTTTACTGGATTCTATGGATGACGACTACAAATGGGCTGATGAAATGAGAAAAAATATGCTGGGAGCTCAAGGGAAGGAAATAACTATCCAGGAAGCAGAGAAATTAGCTAGGACGTCCTCTGTAAATAAATTTAGTGCTTTATTGAAGGATCTGGAGATCAATATTGAAACACTACGAAATATTGAAAAGAAAATTTCTAAGAGAAAGATAGAGAAGGTAAAAACAGGCGAATTTAGGCTCTTCCAAGATACCCGGAAAGTGCTTGAAGAAATTACCCTTCCTAAGTCGGTAGTAAGCAATGCTCCGATGGAGACAACTCGTTTTGTTATAGAGGAATATGATCTTAATAACCATTTTGAAGCTGTAAACTCTCCTTCCCTACATGACTTAGAGAGGTATGTGGAGCTGAAGAAACCGAATCCTGAAATGCTTGAGGAAGCAATTGAAAGAATGGACGCCAGAAATCCAATAATGGTGGGAGATTCCGACGACGATATTAAAGCAGCGAAAAACGCCGGGATCGACTCAATTTTTGTGAACACGAACGGTGGAACAGATCTAAATCCTACCCACAAAGTTCAGAAACTGGAAAGTATTCTTGAGATCATCAACTGAAACCGAATAAAAAGCTGTTTCCCGCCTACAGATTCATGTCAGACGATAAAACCTGTTCGAAATGCGGAGAGGAAGCAGTAATATACAGAGAATACGAGGGTAGAGGGCTCTGCAAGGAACATTTCACGATCGATATTAACAAGAAAGTGAAGAAGACAATCCGGAAAGACGATTTAGTTGAGTCCGGAGATACTATCGCAGTTGGTTTATCAGGCGGTAAGGACTCTGCGGTGCTTCTGGAGCAACTGGTAGAAGTTTTCGGCGACAGACCGGATATCGAGATTATCGGCGTATCAGTACATGAAGGAATTGATGAGTACCGGGATGAATCGATTTCCGCAGCCCAGGAACTATGTGATGAACTGGGAGTTGAGCTTGAGGTCGGAAGATATTCAGACTATTACGATCTGAAGATGGATGATGTCGCCGGAGCCGGAGAACTAGGTAACTGTACCTACTGCGGGATCATGCGTAGAGATCTGTTGAACAAGCTTTCCCGGGAAGTCGGCGCGGATAAAGTAGCTATAGGCCACAATCTGGACGACGAGGCACAGGCCATTATGATGAATCATCTCAAGGGAGACATGAAGCGTCTGGCTCGGATCGGGGCGCGTACTGACGCGGTAGAACATGACAAGTTCGTGCCTAGAATAAAGCCCCTTATTGATATAATGGAGAAGGAGATCGCGCTTTACTCCCGATTACACGATCTCGGGGTTATCGATCGGTGCCCGCATGTCCAGGAAGGAACTATGAGACCTATGGTGAAATCTTTCCTGAACAAACTTGAGTCCCAGATGCCGGGAACCAAGCATTCTATTGTCTCACAGGGAAGACGGTTAAGCGATATTGTCGAGGGAGAGATCGAGGTCGATGAGGAGAACGAGCTCCGGGAATGCGAGAAATGCGGTGAACCATGTTCCTCGGATGTATGCCGGAAATGCGAATTGATGGAGGATATAAAGAAATCGGCAGCGGAAAGCGAGGAACACGATTATACAAGCCAAACAAATTAGTTTTAAACTAAGAG
>JBLGBS010000027.1:0-6102 GCA_047617985.1 Candidatus Nanohaloarchaea archaeon
AAATGCACATTCACAAGAGGCTCATCGACATCATGGACTCCGAGAGAGCGCTCCGACAGGTAATGCGAGTGCATGTACCAGAAGGAGTTGACATCGAGATCGAGCTAGAGGAATAAATTCTCCTCATATTCCCACTTCTAATTTAAAGTTTCTACCAGCTTCTATTTCTATACCGAAAGCCGTTGAAGCGTAGCGGAATACGGTTTAACATGATCAAACTTTGTGAAGTTTATGCCGGAGTGACTGAGTGGCTAAAGGTGCCACCCTGGAAAACACTGCTTTCTGAGTTTATGCAAAGAAAGCGGTTTGAGAAGATCTATGATCTTCGACTCCCAGTCAGGTGGTGGGCATTACCGCCCTCCTGGGTTCAAATCCCAGCTCCGGCGTTTTTCCCCATAATTATACAGGTTTCAGGTTAATTATTCTCTTCTTTAGCTTCAAGAGGTTAGTTCTAATCCAGTAAGACGTGAGATAAGCGAATCTCAATAACCTGCTCTTCAACCAGTGGATTGTCAGATAGGTAAACATGAAACCAAATATACCTCCCTGAACCCCAGAGAAATGCGTTATGAAGAAGTCAGATCCCGAGATATAGCCGTATGAGCTCAGAACTGCAAAAACCCCTGTAATTAGAGAAACCGCCTCCTCAGCGCTTAGAAGAGGTGCCTTGATATTGAAAACATCACCTGTGTAGAAAGCCTCCATCAGGAATATAGCTCCTCCAGCACCCATTATCATACCTAGAAAGACTTCTCCAAATACAGGGCCGATAAACTTCCATGTCTGCAAGAGTGCCAGAAACAGAAAAAGATTCATCAGAGCCAGACTGACGTTGAATGGATTGAATATTTTCCTAGTGTTGTCTACCCAGATCTCTGCCTCCTTCAGCAAATCACTTGTCTCTGTATGCGTTCTTCTCCAGTCATACGCAAAGGACTTCATCCTTCTCTTCGTATCTGTCTGTATAATATCCTTATCGTATTTCTCAGGCCATGTAGGGGTAGAAAGCTTCAGAGACCATTTGCCGTTCTTCTTATCTGCGTAGAGTCCAAAATCGAACTTGCCATCGTGAACCCAGTATATCTCGTCACTGTGCTCGTACTCCTTCCCCCAGTTCTTGGCTCCTCCCATACTATTAATATCTCAATAACTGACAAAAACTTAACAGAAAAATCACTGTCTCTAATAGAAAATAAGAAAGAAAAATTGAGCTAAATCCCTAGTTTTCCGGCTGGAAAGTGTCGGGATTCTGCTCTACAATTCCTGCTGTAAGTGCGTCCGCTATCTTGCTGACCTGTTTGTTAGCTTCTCTCTGCTTCTGGTAAGCCATTTCGTAGTTTCCTTCATCGTACGCTTCCATTGATGCGATGACTAGAGTTTTGTGCTCTTCTGCAAGAGTTACAACTCCGTCTCTCGGAATGTTTGGATTGGCGTCGTTGAAGAAGGTTCCAGCGCTTTCAGCGTATCCTTCTAGGTTCTGGTCGGCTCTATCCATTTTTGTCTGGTTGTCTGCCTTGAGACCTTCTGTGTAGTCGACAAAGTAGCCGATGTGATCTCTCCATAGACCTAGGAACTGCTGTTCTGCCTCGTCGCCGTAGACACTTCCAACTTTCGCTGCCAGATCCTGACTGTTCTGATCCAGCTGAGCTACTGATGCCTGAGTATCTGCGTCGCCGTCGTAGGCGTTTCTTAACGCTATCAGACCGAGATCAACATGTTCCTTCAGATCGCTGTTCAGGCCTACCCTGAGATCATCTGCCGGAGTCATCGAATTGATCTGTGCCTGATTTCTCTGCTGTTCAAGCTCGGAAACCTGGCTTTCAAGCGTACTTATTCGCTCTTCTTTGGTATCGATCATATTGTCTTTTCGATCGATCTCTGCCTGTTTCTCCATCTGGCCTCCCATGTAACCTAAGCCTCCTGAAACTAGAACTGCAGCAATAAGCGGAACTATAAGCTTCGTGTTCAATTGTTACACCTCATTAAGAACTAAAATAGCTCAAAACCATTTTAAATAGCCAATTAAATTTTTTACTGGCTTAAAACAGTTCTTCAACAGGAAAAAGTAAACTTTAGAAAACTAAAGTAAAAGCCTAGGAGAACTGAAAACTTAAACAAGTTAAAAACCCAATAATAATTATAATATGACTCTTCCAAAAGGCGCGATCGCAATACTGAGAGAAACCGAAGATGAAACAAAATCATTTGACGACTACACAGATATAGAGATAGACGGGGAGAAACTCAGCTCTGCAACAGTAACCAAAAGACTGAAGGAGTTAGTGGCGCTCGACGGTTTAGAGGAAACCGTGATAAGATCGGATACAGGTAGACGGAAAGTAGGTTACGAGATAACAGACAGAGGAAGAAAAGTGCTGAAGGTAGCGGACGAGTTCGAAGATAAACTTGGAGATATAAAGGAATAAATCCGATAAAACCTATCTTTTCTACTCTAGATATGGAAATCGAAAAAACATTCTTCGGCAGAGATACTGAAAAAGTTGCAGAAGATCTTCTAGGCTGTACAGTTAGTAGAAACGGGATGAAGGGAAAAATTGTGGAAACTGAGGCCTACCTAGAAGACGATCCTGCCTCTCATGCCTACCCTAAAAAGACGGAGAGGAACCGGTTGATGTACGAGACATATGGCCGAGTGTATGTCTATCTCTGCTATGGTATACACCATATGCTGAACTTCACCACAGAGACTAACGGTGTTGGAGGCGTCCTGATCAGAGCGATAGAACCTCTTGAAGGAATAGATAAAATGAGGCAGAACCGTGGAGTTGAGAAGAAAAAAGAGCTCTGCAGCGGGCCGGGAAAGATATGTGAGACACTTGAGATCTCAAAAGAAATGAACGGCACAGAGGTGAGCGAAAAACTGGAAATTGAGAAAGGATCAGCAGATAAGGTTGAAACCTCGACAAGAATCGGTATAAACAAAGCTCAGAACCGGGAGCTCAGATACTATATACCGGACAACAAGTTTGTCTCGAAATGAATAAAAACCAATAAAATAACAGTAGGTAAAACCAGGATATGGGAAGCTATATAGAGGAATTCCAGGACGACAGAGAGAAGAACTCAGAGCTTGTTATAACAATCGACGGGCCTTCCGGATCAGGTAAAGGAACACTCGCCGAGTTCATTGCAGAAAAACTTGATCTGGAGTATTATTCTGCTGGAGATTTCTTCAGACAGATAGCGGCAGAGAAAGATCTAACAGTTGAAGAGCTTTCCGAGAAAGCTGGAAAAGAAGTAGATGTAGACGTCGACCGAAGAACCCTGGAGAAAGGACTAAACGAGAACTGTGTGATTGAATCAAGGATTGCTTCAAAAGTATTAGGCGACCACTCGAATTTCCGGATCTATGTAACCGCCGACCTAGAGGAGAGAGCTCGAAGGGTTAGAGAAGACCTCAAAAACCGGGAGAATGAAGAAGGCGGAAAAGACCTGGAAGAAGTCAAGGAAAAAATAGAGAAACGGGATCAAGACAATAACCAGCGCTACCAGGACTACTACGGTATTGATATGTGGAAATCAGACATATACGATCTAATACTGGATAATACAGAACTAGATATAGAAGAACAGGAGAAAAAAGTGGACAGAGTTTTGAAAGACGAGTTCCCAGAAAGATACAGGGAATAAAAGATGAGCTACGAAATACTTGGACACACAGCAGACGAAAAATTCAGGGCAGAAGGAGAGAGCCTAGAAGAAGCTTTTTCTGAATCAGTTAAGGCGTTCGGCGAAATAGTTGGTTCAGACCCTGAAGCCGGAGAATACAGACATGAGATAGAGGTGGAGTCAGAGAGTCATGAAGCTCTTTTATTCGATTTCCTGGATAAACTGATCTTTCTGCAGGACACTGAAGGCGTCGCAGTATGTCAGGCCAAAAAACTAAGTATCAAGGAAAAAGAAAACTCATACCTGCTTGAATCAGTGATATGGGTCGACTCAATCGATAGAGAGGACAGCTTCCAGGATATTAAAGCCCCGACATACAACGAGATGAAGGTAGATTATGAAGAAGGAGTAGGCTGGATTGTCGAAGCCGTGCTCGACATATAAACATTTGCTGATGGGAATAAGACTGTAAAAAACTGACTCAGTATTTTCTACACATGGAACTCAACAGCGTATCCGAAAATATATACGAAATTCCAAAAGACGAGGAAATGAATGTACCTGCCCGGGTCTACGCCTCCGAAGAGCTTCTGGAGGAGATAAAAGGAGATGACACACTGGAGCAGGTTCGGAATATGGCCTGTCTACCTGGAATACAGAAATACTCGATAGTTATGCCGGACGGCCACCAGGGATACGGCTTCCCGATCGGGGGAGTCGCAGCGTTTGACGCCGAAGATGGAATTATAAGCCCCGGGGGAATTGGCTTCGACATCAATTGTGGAGTGAGAGTTCTTAAAACAGATTTAACCGCTGAAGATATTGATGGAAAAGAGCAACAGCTCGCCAATATCATGTACAGCAAGATACCTGTCGGACTTGGAAAAGGCGGATATCTGGACACGGATAAAGAAGATATACTCGAGATACTGGAGAAAGGAATGGAATGGATGGAAGAAAACGGTCACGCCCGGGAAGAAGATCTCAAAAGATGTGAGGAGAACGGAAGACTTCCCGGAAAACCCGAAAAAGTACCGGACGACGCAGTGAAGAGAGGTTTAAACCAGGTAGGATCCTTGGGTTCCGGAAACCATTTCATGGAAGTGCAGATCGTCGGCGAAGTGTTCGATGAGGAAAAAGCGGAGGCCTATGGTTTAGAGGAAGACCAGATTGTAATAATGATACACTCTGGTTCCCGGGGGCTGGGACATGAAACATGTACAAAATACCTTAGAAGGTTCGAGAAGGAATACCCGGAAATCGCCGAGGAGATACCTGAGAAAAACCTGATCTATGCACCGGTTCAGGACGAAGCAGCTCAAGACTACAAAGACGCGATGTACGCAGCAGCAAACTACGCCTGGGCCAACAGACAGGCACTAACCCAGGGAATTAGAGATTGCTTCAATACTATTTTCGATCAAGTGCAGATCGATATGGTTTACGATGTCTGCCACAACATCGCCAAGGAGGAAACCCACAAGGTCAACGGCGAAGAAAAAGATGTGATCGTACACAGGAAAGGAGCGACAAGGGCGATGCCATCCGGTAGAAAAGAAGTGCCGGAGGTTTACTCGGATGTCGGTCAACCCGTACTTATCCCTGGCTCGATGGGGACCTCAAGCTATATCCTATCCGGCGGACAGAACTCACTGGAGATCTCATTCGGTTCGACAGCACACGGCGCCGGAAGACTGAAATCTAGAACCCAGGCAAAGCAGGACTACTGGGGCGAGGATGTACAGAAAGAGCTGGAGAGAGAAGGAATACTGGTGAAAGCAGACTCTGGCTCCACTATCGCGGAGGAAGCGCCCGGCGTCTACAAGGACATAGATGAAGTCATCCAGGTCAGCGACGAACTTGGAATCGGGGAAAAAGTCGCAAAAATGCTTCCTGTAGTCAACATAAAGGGTTAAAAAGAGGCTAGAGAAATATAAGGCATGTCAGAAGACAGTTCAGATTCAGAAGGAGAACTTAAATTCGAAAAAGCTTCGGAAACCAGCAAAAGAAACCCTCCATTATTTGTAAACAGGGACGAAGGACTGACCGCCTGGCTCGACAAGGACAAAAACGGCAACTACTTCCTCAGATTGAGGCTTCCACTTGGACTCGGCACAGTACCGATCTTCCTGAACGACGCAGTCTACGAAGGAATCCAGAAAAACTTCGACAAACTGGTAGAACACCACCTGGAGCAGGAAGAAGATTAAATTTCCCGTCCTATACCTCCTTACTGTATCGGGGTCAACCCCTTTATAAAATTTACTTGAGATTGTTTTCTTACCCCTGAAGAACTATTTCTCCAGGGATCACGCCTTTCGCATAGAAAGGCCTCTGAGGTGATTAACACTATGTCAGATGTAAATGTACCAAGAAGCGGATCATTAGGCTACAAGCCTAAAGTAAGAGCGGACAGAATCTATCCAGATATCGACAACTGGAAAGAAACCGACGAGCAAAAACCACTAGGCT
>JBLGBS010000028.1:0-6068 GCA_047617985.1 Candidatus Nanohaloarchaea archaeon
CCTATCTGTAGGATTTCTGCTGTTTGTGTCTTGCTCCCTTGCTTGACTGGGAAGGTTTTCTGGTCTCGGTTCTTCTTGGATCTTCGACCATCATGTTTCTGTCGTACTCTCTGAAGTCTCTTTCCAGATCTTTGTCTCCTGTGTATTCGACAAGTGCTCTGGCAATCGCCATTCTGATTGCTTCTGCCTGGCTCTGGATTCCACCACCATTTACATTTACATCGATATCGACTTCTTCAATTACGCTTTCTCCAGCGATTGTCAGCGGTTCTTTGATTCGCTGTCTTGGTGTTTTCTGCCATGTGTTGAGAGGTCGGGAGTTGATTCTTAGCTCTCCTTCACCTTCTGTAACTGTTGCTCTTGCCTTCGCTGTCTTCCTTCTTCCTTCCTTGTGTGCTGCTTCAGTCACTCGAAAATCACCTCTGTGATTTTCTGCGTGAACGAGAAAACTTTGTTTTCGTCATTCATTTTATTTCACCTCTTGGCTCCCAGCCTATATGTTTGGATACTTCGACAAGTTTTACATACTTCTTGTTTCTCAGTTCGTCTCCTTCTTTTGTTCCTGGATCTTCTGCTTCTCCAATTTCTTCAGGATGTCCAAGGTACATTTTGATGTTTGAAAGCATTTCTCTTCCGTCTCCGCTGTCAGGAAGCATTCCTCTCGTGATTCTTTTGAGGATTCTCTCAGGGCTTTTCGGGTAATGAGGCCCTGTGTATTTGGAACCTCTCTCGTATTTCTGCTTGAAATCTGCGAGAACTTCCTCCTTTGTCCCTGAAATCACTGCTTTCTCTGCATTAACTACCTTGATTTCTTCGCCGTCTTTCAGTCTTCGGGCGAGATTTGTAGCCAGTCTTCCTGCAATCTTGTTCTCTGCGTCGATTACTTCGGTCATTATTTGATCACCTTTACATCGGAGCCTTCAGGGTTTTCATCTACTAGATCTTCGATGAACTTGAACTCTCCGTTTTCGTTAATATGATTTTTAGCTGAGTTAGAAGCCTTGAAAGCTGCTACCTCAACATCTTTTGTGAGTCGGCCGGAGCCTAGAACTTTGCCGGGGACAACAACTGTGTCGCCGTCCTCTGTGTTTCTCTCTATATCCGAGAGATTCACTTCCGGTCGTCTTCTGTTAACTTTTCCAAGATTTTCTGCAACTTCATTCCATACAGAAGCGTCCTGCTCCTGCAGAAGCTCGATTGTGTTCAAAAGTACTGGGTTGGTTGGGTCTGCTTTTTTATCCATATATTCCACCTCGCGACGTTACGTCACTGACGGTAGGAAAAGAATCGAAGTCAATTTTTATAAATGGGTTGAGATGCCGGGGACAGGACTCGAACCTGCGAACCCCTGCGGGAACGGATCTTGAGTCCGTCGCCTCTGATCCTCCTACAGAGCAATCTGAGATTTGATCAGGAGTTTGACCACTCGAAAACCGAAGTGGTTTTCTGTGATTTCAAACTCGTTAGGAGTTTGACCACTTGGCTACCCCGGCATCTGTATATTTCTGAATGTTCAGAGCGATTCTTTTGAATGAATCGCCTGTTCTTATAAACGAGTCAGCCCTATTTTTCTTTAGGTGGATTAGTAAATGATTTTCGAACTTACTACGCAGTACGCAGCTTTAGGTCTGGCGACTTTCCGCATAATTGTCGGAGCAGTGTTTGTCAGGCATGCGGTTCCGAAGCTTGAAGATCCGGCCTCCACTAGAGAGTTTTTCAGCAGTGTCGGACTACCGGATTCAAACTATCTGGTCTATCTGGCATTAGGTATTGAAGTAGTTGCCGGAACGCTCTTGGCGATCGGCCTTTACACGCAGTACGCAGCTCTATTACTGACTGTCTTCATGCTGGTCGCAACCTATATTGCGATCATGAAGATGGACAAAGAGTTTGAAGGAGGATACGAAGTTGATATTCTCCTGCTTGGAGCATGCTTCATGTACTACCTGGTTGGAGCCGGGCAGTACGCTGTAGATGCTGTGATCTAGGACAACAATCTTTTTCCCTTCTTACTTTCTTATATTAAATATGTTAGAAGAAGGAGATTCTGTTCCAAGTTTCGAAGTGAAAAATCAGGATAGTGAAGAACTGAGTTCGGACAGTATCAAAGATGCGGTTATCTACTTTTATCCGAAAGCGGATACCTCTGGTTGTACGACAGAGGCGTGCAATTTCCGTGATAAAATCGGTTCACTGGATCAGGCAGGGATCGAGGTATACGGGGTAAGTACTGACAGTGTCGAAGAACAGAACGATTTCCATGACAAATACGACCTGAAATTCGATCTGCTGGCCGATGAAAACGGTGAGGTCGCGGAAAAGTTTGGTGTTCTACAGGAATCCGGTTATGCGGAAAGAACAACTTTCATAGTCAGAAATGGTGAGATAGAGAAGGTTTTCCGGAAAGTTGATCCTGAAGATCATGTAAGCGATGTTCTGGATTATCTTGAAAATTAGTAAAGAATAGGTTGAAGAAAAGATTTAGTTTCTGAGCTCGGTCTTCCGGATCTCCAGGTCTCTGAACGGGTAGATCTTGTTGACTTCATCTCGGAGCTCTTCCTGGATGTTGTCCATGAAGATGTTCTCCATCAGCTCGTTGTAGGACTGCTCGGAAGCTTTTTCCTCTAGAATCTCTGTGATTACTTCTCTTGCATCTTTCAGTGTGTTGGTTGAAGTCTTCTTGACTGTTGCTCCCACAACCTTGATTCTGACTTCTCTGTCGTCAGCTGTTCTGAAGTCTTCTACAACATCAAGTCTTCTGCTCCTCTTCCTGATCATTCTGGAAACGTACTCTGAAGAGCACTCCATTCCATCAATCTCTGTGAATGCTTTGTTTCCTTCAACTTCTGTAACTTTGAAAGACACATCTACGTAGTATTTTCCAGAGTCGTCCATAAGCTCTGTCAGGTTCTCCTTTACAGTTCTCCCGACTACCTGTGAATCCTTTTCCGCAGGTGTCTCTGTAATCTCTTCTGCATCAAAGATGTCAGGAACCTGAATTTCGTACCAGTTTTTCTGAATAACTGCTTTAGCCATACCGTTTTTCACGACTCAAAACTTTATAAACAGTAGGTAGACTGGAAAAGCAATTCTGGCTAGACGGTCTTCACTTTGCTCCTGGAATCTTCCTCATCCAGTTTTTTGAGGTGCTCGGCGATTTTGTACGCGAGAAGCGGAGGTACTGCGTTTCCTATCTGCCGGGCTTTTTCCTTGAACTTCCCTTCAAACTCGAAATCATCGGGAAAGCTCTGAATTCTTGCGCCTTCACGGAGCGAAATCCCTCTATTTTGAACAGGGTGGAGTTTTTCTCGTGGATTGAATGACTGTGTGATTACTGTGTTTGAAACCTTTTCTCTGTCTAGACGCATGTACTTCGGTCGGACACCGCTTTTTGTATTGATATCGTATGCTTCTTCGAAGCCGTTGTAGTCTGTCTTTCTTCTCAGCCAGTTGTTTTCGAATAAATCTCGAACTACTTCCGGATCTGCATCTATCTTTTCCAGCGGTATGTAGTCCGGCCCCGATTTATCTTGTGATTTGTAATCCTTTCGAGTTCTGTGCCTCGAGATAAACCAGAGCGCTTCCTGTTCGTCTTCGGAGAGCCTGTCTTCGTACAGATCCCAGACCTGAACGTATTTATCGCCGAACCGACTTGATCTGTACATTTTCCCTTCAGGAATCCTTCTTACCAGATCCAGGTCTTCGTCTCTAGGCTCTTTTGCAATGTGCTGAGTTGTTTTATCTCCTTCTCTAACCCATTCCTGAAACCTGTTCTGAGGGGGATGATCGAGTTTCACTTCGCCGTTTTCACTGGGATCCGGAAGATCAGATATTGCATCGCCCACAGTTACCGCATCCTCTAGAGAGCCTGCTAAATTATCAAGGCGTTTCTGGCTTTTTTCCCGGTAGGAATGGGTTTTATCCGGCAGTCCGGGCTCGGTATTGAGATCGTCTCTAACCCCTATCACAAAGTATCTCTCTCTTTGCTGAGGAACTCCGTACTCCGCACTGTTCAGCACTCTACCTTCAATTCGGTATCCTGCTTCTCTGTATCTTTCTTCTACCTTATCGAGGAAGTCTTCTGATATGTTTCTTATTCCTGCCACGTTCTCCATTACAACGTATCGGGGCTGAAGCTCCTCAACCCATCTGATGAAGTGAAATACAAGGTTGTTTCTCTCATCTTCAACTGTTCTTGAGCCTCTAGCATGGCTAAATCCCTGGCACGGCGGAGATCCTATAACCGTATCTACGTCAAAGCTCTGAGCTTCTTTTTTGATATCGTAATTTATTGCTTCGGCAGAGTGGTTAAGTTTAAACGTTTTCAGAGCTTCCTCAGACTTATCAATACCTGCTACTGCCTCCATTCCGGCTTTCTCAAATCCATGGCTGAGTCCTCCGCCTCCGCAGAATAAGTCTAAAAATTTCAAGTTCGATCCCCGGTTCCTTGAAACAGTATAAAATCGAGGAGTCTTAAATGCCTTTTATGTCCAATTTATCCGATTCGGAATTCGATTTCCTGTTCTCCGAGATAAAAGACAGTATAGATGGAATCGGCAAAGCTAAAGCTAGCAATATAATCAGCTTGAGGGATGATTTTGAAGAGTTTTCCCGGATCGATAGAGAGGAGCTTGAACAAAAAACCAGCCTCAAAGACAGGAAGATAGATGCGGTGCTGCAGAAGCTTGATTCAATAGATTTCACTGAAGATATCAGAATTCTGTGGACTGAGAAGATAATTCTGGAGTTTCTCGAGACGCAGTACGAGAATCTGGAGCTTATAGATCTGGAAAAGCTTGATATAAACGTTCTGATGATCAAAGCTCTTGGTTTTACAACAGTCGAGGAAGCGATCGAGTTCTACGTCTATCAGAGAGTAACCCGTTCAGTTGTAACCTCCTGGGGTTCAGGAGCGCTGGAGAATCTCGTTAAAGTATCCGGTGCCGAAGAGATACCTGGTGATGAAAACGTTAGAGTTCAGGGCAAGGCCTTCGATATGAGGAAGAAAAAAGGCGACAAAACCTACTACATACAGCTGAAATCCGGGCCAAACACTATGAACGTCAGCATGGTTGACTCTCTCAACAACATGATCGATAAGATCGAGGATAAGCACTCTGATGCAGTCGGAATGCTGGGAATGACCTACGGCGAAAGAGACCAGGTATCCTCACAGATACGTGGTAATCTGAACGATTTCGATGATAAAGCTCTGATAGGAGAAGAGTTCTGGGAGTTTTTGACCGACAACGAGAACTATTATTACAGCTTGATCTCAAGGATAGATGAAATCTCCAGAGAAAGCACTGACAAATTCTCAAAGAGCTTTCTGGAAGCTGTAGATGGAAAAGTAGAAGAACTGTGCGATGAGTGGGAGGAAGAGTATGGTGCAAGAGGAGAGGAAGGAATGAGAAAGTTCCTGGACACTTACACCAATGGAAATTAGCTTTTAATCAGCTCTCTACTTCCTCGACTATCCCTTCGCTGACTTTTTCCAGGAACTCTTCTTTGTTCTCTCTAGGGAATTTGGCTCCGGCTGCGACATTGTGGCCTCCACCTTCTCCGTCTATTTCCTCACAGATTTCCTCTATAACATGCCCGAGGTTCAAACCGTTCTCGACAGCTTCTTTTGTGGCTCGGCACGATGCCTTGATCTTGTCTTTTTCTGATTCTGCGACTCCAACTATGGCAGGAACATCTGAGAAGAAGCCGTTGCTCATCGTTATGGTTGTGACGGTTCCGATGAAGTCGTCTTCGACCTGGTCTTTTCCATCAATTACCCCGATACCGTTTTCGTAGATTGCATCTTCGTTGTCCTCGTTATCCTCGACATAGCCAAGTGCGGATGAAATCTTTCGTCCGTATTTCCGGGAAATTTTTTCTGCTAGGTCTAGATCGTCTTCAAGTAGGATCTTGACGCCTTTCTTCGGTTCTCCGAGCCGTCCGCAGGCGTTGATTATTGTTGAGAACTCGTCTATTCCATGACCGTTTGGAAGTTCGTAGATATTGTTCATTAACTGGTGTGCGTCGTATCCCTGGGTTATCAATGCGTGAATCAGTTTCTTCTC
>JBLGBS010000029.1:0-5768 GCA_047617985.1 Candidatus Nanohaloarchaea archaeon
TCCCAGTCCATATCCTGGACCTCGGAAGTCATATCCATCAGGTTCTCCATTTCATCCTGCATAGCTCCCATCTGCCTTCCGATTTTCCATCTAATGTAGAGAAGTACTGCGCCTGTACCGACAACAAAACCGGCGACAAATCCGCCGGCAATCTCGAATAATGTCATACACTGACAGGTTACACTACCACAGCTTTAAAGCCTGTCGATCAAACACTCAGACAGAAACCGGATGCAGAACACCGCAGGCTTAACGGTTGCAGAGAAAACAGAAAAACCGGAAGATGTCAGGCTGCTTGAAGAACCAGGGGAGACTAATTACAGACTAGAGCAGATACTCCACCATCTCGCTGACGAAAATTTCTCACAACCTATACCACTCGAAACAGGTGAAGAGAAAAAATGTGCGCCGTGCGGTATCTACAGAATACCTTTTGAACAGTCCGAGATGATAGTCGAGGAAACAGATGATTTCTATCTAGTTGACACCGAGGACAGGAAAGGCCATCCGATAAGGAATATGGGAGTAACCAAAGAACATGGAACAGCTCCTGCTGTTGAAGATTCAGTCAAGATGATAGACCGGCTGGTTGATTCCACCGCTAGACAGATCCTTCACGAGTACAAAAACGGCGATCTTGAAAACAGAGAATTCATGCTCTATGGGAGTATGAACTCTTTCTCCGAACACTTCCACTTTGTAGCAAGCGACCTGTACGGAAACGGTGAAGCAGAAGACCTAGACAAGATTCACAGCTACCTCAGATTCGAACATGATGGCACAGAATACAATTTAAACATGGAAAAAAGCAAGATAAGAGATAGTTTTGGCGAATACCTAGAGAGATGGGCTGAAGAGACTAATATGTTTGAAACCGGACAACAGGTTTAACTATTGAACTAAAAATTTTTCTTATGGAGTTAGACAGGAAAACCGGTAAACTACTGGCATTCTTCCTTCTAGTCAATCTTTTATCTGCTGGAGCTGGACTACTTTCAGTATACCTGCTCGGTGTTTTACCCGGTTTAGCGATTTTCTCAGTTCTGATAATTGTTTTACCGCTAGCTCTGCAGTATCTGTATCTTTCTAGAGAGAAAGAAAAATCAACAGAATGAGCTATGAATAAAAAAATCGGAGCAGAATATAACATATGGTTCCACCTCTGGAAAGCCAGATAAAAAGGCTTGAAACCAATCTTTCTTCTGAACTGGGCCAGGCACGCAGCTATCACTCTGACTTAATCGAGAATCTCGAAGAAATTAACCATGAATACGAAGAGCAGATACCTGAAAGCCCAAGCATTCCATTAGTTGTTGGAACCTACTCTAAAAGATGGAGCAAAATTATGAGGAAGAAAGCTCCTGAAATAAAGCTGATCGCTCTATCACTTGCATACCAGGCTGAAAAAGAGTCAAAGAAAAACTTGATCCTAGAAATACAGGAGACCAGTAAAGAATTATCAACTATAAAGAAGCTAACTGTAAAATTTCTGAAAAATTACGAGGTAAGCATTGAGAAAATAGATAGTGCGGCAGGAACAACATACTATCCTGTTCATCCTGGAGACACCGGTGCTTTAGCGTTCAAAACCCTGCCTAGCGATGTCTTGAAAGACTGGCAGCTAGATAATCCTCCTGAAATAATCGATCCCATAATGGAGTTAATTGCGGAAGATGTAACAGACCCGAACTTCTATATAAATAGCAAATCCGGCTACGACTATCTAGAAGCGTTAATTCTCCATGAAAACACTCACGCCTACATAAAGTCGAAGCTTGGCGGAAATCTCGGCTATAAATCAATCGACGAAGCAGCTGCACAGGCTGTTTCTGGACTTATTTCTGGTGAGATAGACTATGCTCGTCTTGAAACCCGGATTGAACACTACAGGGATAACTCACAGTCCTACAGTAGACAGGAACTCCAGTTCTGGAGAGAGGTCTTTATCAGGTATGCTGAAAAGTTTGAAACCAAACCTCAGAAAATCTACAACATCCGGAAAGCAGCTGTCAAAGCATGTAGAACGAGAAGAAAGCGACAGCTTACACCTGAAATGTTTTACAAAACCCCTTTTATCGAAAAATTGGAACTTACAGAGATGGTTTTAGGCCGAGATGTTACCGAACTTCAGCAGCTCTGGGAAACTGTAGGCCATCTTGAAGAAGCGGAGAAAAAATGTTTCCACAGTCTTGTGATTCTTGACATACTTTCCGAAGAGGTAATGGAGGATCAAATTCAACAAGTTGACAACCAGATCAAATCAGGTTTTCTAAGAGGTATCAAAAACTTGATACCGAACTCAGAAAGTCAAGAAAAATATCTGGCTGGTATAGCCGGTAAAACCGAATCAGAAGAGGAGGAAAGGGAAAGATTTCTGTTCGATATTCAGAAACTAGAAAAATCAATAGAGGAACTGAAATCAATACTTAACACCGGAGAACTTAACAAAAACGAGAAGAGAGCCCTGAAAACATTTATAGAAAACCTGGAGAAAGTTATCGAACTTTACAGTCAGGAAAACAAGGTTGCGACAAAATACAACCAAAAATTCACTGAAAAATACGATGAAGATGCCGAAAAAATAGGTGAGTGGATAAGGGAAAGAACCGGCAACCCCAAGCAAACAGATTCTGTAAGACTAGGAAAAAATATTGAAACCAATCTTGAGAGAATAGTTGAAGACTACGAACTCGTGATCAATACAGGCCTAGATTACACACAGCAAATGCTGGACTTGATGGAGGAAATCTACCAGGAAGAAGAACAGCTAGAAGAAATATTCAGAAAACACAAAGATAGGAAAGACTACCAGAACATAGAGTTTCTCGAAAGAAAAACTAAGGAACTATTCAAAATACTGGAAGATTCTGAAGAGAGACTAGAAGAAGCTAAAGACGAGATCGAGCAAGCTAAATTAGTTTAGATAAGAATTTAGAATAAATAGAAGGTTGGACTCTCCGGGATTTGAACCCGGGGCCTCCTCCATGCCAAGGAGGTGTTCTGCCAAGCTGAACTAAGAGCCCTTTCTATCTCAGTTTTTTGAACAAACTCTTTTTAATTGAATATGGATTTGTCAGCTCCCTCCAAAACCAATTAATTACGAAAATCGTAACTATAACAACATATATTTATGATATTCGTAATATTTATAAGTTTTTCTTGCCATATTACTGTTATGACTGAACTACTTGAACCTGGAGAAAGCCGACTTGAAGATGTAAATCTTGAAGGAGTACAGACTGTCGGCCATTCAAGCTTCCAAGCTAGAGGCACTGTAACCTACAATGGAGAAGAATACAGTTTGACAGTAACTGACACAGGAGACAGTGTTAGAATAAGAGCAGCCTCTGAGGAAGAAGTATATCTCACAAACCTTGACGAAAACCTAGATAGAAACGATATTAGATACGGTTTTGAAGAATTAATCCGTGAAACCGAAATGGATCTAGCATACACCAACAAACAATCCGTAGTTTAAACCAAAACCGAACCCGTGAAAATGAAAACCGAACTTGTAAGCCGCTCAATTCAGGATGGAGAAGAATACCTCAACTTTGATCTAGAAGCAGGTGAAACCTATCCTGCCCGGATAAGAGTCAGTGAAAACCATCTTGAAGTAATTGTAGGCGAGAGCTTCGAATACTGGGAGAACGACAATATTTCACGCAAGAAATTGACCTCCGAGTATGAAAACAGCTTCTACATCGAAGAAGATATGGACATCCACGAAGTACGGGAAAGACACGGAGAACTTTTTGAAAGGTATTCAGACCAGGTAACCGAGTTTATGGAAAACCAGAATAATTCCGAACCATTAAACCAAGTAAGAGCTGCACTGGACTGAGGTGAAGAATATTCTATTGAGCGAGATCTGTCAGGCACTAACTGAAAGAGAAAACAGTCTATAAACGCCGCTGTTTTAACACAGTATATGTTTTTGTTTCTTCAACACCTTCGATCTCTCTAACCTTATCCAGAACTTGGTTTATCCTTTCATTGTTCGCTCTTTCAAACTCTACTATAAGATCGTACTCTCCTGCAACCTCATTTATCGCCATATCTTCAGGAAATTCCTTAAGAACCTGATCGATACCAGAGTTAGTGGAGAGTTTCACCATTACGATAGCCTTTGCCGCTGTTGAACCTAACTCTACTGTAAAACGATCTATGACACCATCTTCCTTCATATCTTGGACGCGTCTCCTTACCGTTCCTTCGGAAACATTTAACTCATCAGCTATATCTGTGAAAGATGCTCTACCATCTTCCTTTAGAATTTCCAATATCCTACGATTTTTCCGATCCATACGAACAATTTCAATCTCCGATCTTAAACATTTCCGGGTTTTTTCACTCGACAAGATCCACTATCTCAATACTCTCGACTCCGCCTTCATCACCGATAGTTACAGAAAACGCCTTACCGGTTTCTTCGGCCGCAGCGTTCAGAACCGGGACGCCCAGAAGCTCTCTTTCACCGAAATCCTCATGGACATGACCGTTCATCCAGAGAGCAGGCTTCTCCTTGATTATAAGTTCACGGAACTGTTCAAACCCTATCCTTCTTCCCGAATGGATTCTGTCCCCGATTTTATGCGGCGGGTAATGGGAACCAATAATTACCTTGGAAGAATCCCCATGATCCTCTATAAGATCTGTAACTTTCTGCTTGATATCATCAGGGAAATCCCCGCCAATCAAAATTAACAGGTATTCTTCATCTATATCTGCCTCAACAAAATTATAGACAGGTACTTCGCCGTCTAAGAACTCGTTGCTGAACATCATATCCCTGTTACCGGTACAGCCGAGTGCAGGAATATCAACCCGGTTAAAAAGCTCTTCTGCGTAATCCTCGCTCATATAATCTCCAAGGTTGACATAGATGTCGTAATCCCCATTTTCAATCTCTTTAACCGTTGCCTCAAGAAGATCTTCTTTTTGATGGTAGTCGCTGGTTACAAGCATTTTAAGTGACATAGAGATAGTAACCGTTCAAAGTCTTAAAAGCACATCGGATTCTTTTTACTCCTCTGAATGCTCCAAGGCCTCTAGCCCATAACTCATGGTAGCGCCAGCTCTAACCTGTGAAGCAATCTGGATTACATGAGCCACTTCTTTCTCCGACGCTCCGTGTTTCATCGCTTTCTGGCCGTGTGTATGAACGCAGTACTGGCACTGGGTCGAAGCCGCTGCAGCAAGACCAAGCAGTTCTCTCATCTTGTCGTCGAAAACCGATTCGTCCTGTATAGACTCTTTCCAGTCCTTGTACTCTGACATCATTTCCTCCGAGTTTTCACGGAACTTTTTCGCAGATTGCATGTGGTCGTCGTCAAAAGGTGAAGACATAATAGAAGAAAGTTAGAAGAACTGGAATAAAAAAGAGAAAGTAAAGTTACTGGAGTTTCAGACCCAAATTCTCCTGGGCTATTTCCTTCCCCTCCTCCAGTGCCTCATCTACATCATCGAACTCGTCGAGTATACTTGATCCGAAACGGCCTTCCCTGTATTCAACAGTGTAATCCTTCTGATCTTCCAAGTCAGTGTTGTCTCGGACATAGACCTCTTCTTCCATGCCGAGCCATCTTGCAAGTTTACGGCCGTAAGTAGGTGCGTTACCGAATTCTTCCGGAGAAATAGATTTTGAAGTTTCGTCGTAGCCTTCAGTTAAAGCTTGTGAGCTCAGATTGACCCCTGACAAAAGTATTTCCATTCCCCGGTTTTTAACCTATCCGAAAACTTATATTGACCGACTGGGATAATTACTG
>JBLGBS010000030.1:0-5522 GCA_047617985.1 Candidatus Nanohaloarchaea archaeon
GTTCACCACAGGGAAGAGGAATTGTACTTGAGAAAAGAATTATTGAAGCTAAACAGCCTAACTCAGCACTGAGAAAATGTGTGCGTGTACAGTTAATCAAAAACGGAAAACAGCTGACCGCATTCGTCCCAGGAGACGGAGCAATCGACCACATCGATGAGCACGACGAAGTGCTTATCGAAGGCATCGGTGGAGCAGACGCAGGACCTAAGGGAGACATTCCAACAGTCCGGTATCAGGTCGTAAAAGTCAACGGAGTCAGCCTGATCGAACTGGTCAGAGGAAACCAGCAGAAACCAACGAGGTAAGATAAAATGACATCAGCAGCAAAGATCGAAGTAGACGACAAGATTCTGACCATGGGAAGATGGGACGCAGAAGAAGCAGAAGTTGAAGACGACGGACTTGTAAGATACATCAACCTTGAAAATGTTCTCGCACCTAGAAGCAGAGGAAGACATGAAGGAAAACAGTTCTACAAAGCAGATGTCCCGATTACCGAAAGACTTCTCAACCGGATGTACGTCGCAGGACACAGAGGAAAGAAGCACTACATTGATTCCGGCCACAACACAGGAGATTCGGAAAAGATCTGGACAATAATCGAAGACGCATACGAGATAATCGAAAACGAGACAGGAGAGAACCCGATCCAAGTACTAGTTAATGCGATCGAGAACTCCTCTCCAACTGAAGAAGTAGTTACATACCAGAGAGGAGGAGTCAGAGCAAGGAAAGCAGTAATTGTTGCACCACAGAGAAGAGTCGACCTCGCACTAAGACTCATCATCCAGGGAGCATACGAGAAAAGAAGAAACGACTCCAACTCCGCAGCAGAAACACTTGCCAACGAAATCATTCTCGCCTCAAATGGAAATGACGACGTCAGAGCTGTAAGAGAGAAAGAAAGAAGAGAAAGAGAAGCAGAAGGCGCACGATAAACCAATCCACATATCATTTCCTCCTCTATCGCTAAAAATAGTGAAGAGATTCTATGGCTACAGAGAAGCATTTGAGATTTTTGCTGGGATTTATCTTCATCCTTTTCGGAGTTCTCAAACTTGCAGGTGAAAGAACTATACTTCCTCTCGTAGCCGAGACCGTTCTCTTTATCCCTCCAAAATACTTTCTGCCGATCCTAGCACTGTGGGAGATTACCATAGGTTTATTCTTCATCTACAGACCGCTCAACAGAACAGGTCTCTACCTACTTTTACCGCACATGTCAGGAACCTTCGTCCCAATATTTACCGCACCGGAAATGATTTTCACAAGTTCAGGCCTCACACTTGAAGGCCACTACATCGTGAAGAACCTGATACTAGCTGCAGTCGCTCTCCACATTCAAGAAAAACCATTTCTCCCGAACATATCTATCCGCACAGACTACAGCATTTAACCATCCTTCTGAATCCTGCCTTTCAGAAACTCCGTTTTTAACCCTGTTAACTCAATCCATTTTTAAATCTTGCAACTTCTTCTTTCTACATAAACTAGAGGTAAAACTAAATGTACGAAATTAAACAAATTTCTGGACATCCAGAAAATAACCAACGGTGATTTTCGAATGTCAGATAAAGAGCTTGACGCAATTCAAAGCGTAATTGAAGATCCTGAGCACATCAGGAACATCGCGATCGCAGCACACATTGACCACGGAAAAACCACACTAACAGATAACCTTCTCGCCAGAGCCGGTATGATCTCGGACAAACTAGCCGGGGATCAGAGGTTCATGGACTTCGACGACCAGGAAGCAGAGAGGGGGATCACAATTTACTCTGCCAACATATCAATGGTTCACGAGTTTGATGGAGACGACTACCTGATCAACCTTATCGACACACCAGGCCACGTCGACTTCGGAGGAGATGTTACAAGAGCTATGAGAGCTGTCGACGGAGTACTTGTACTTGTCGACGCAGTTGACGGAGTTATGCCGCAGACAGAAACCGTCATGAAACAGGCACTTCAGGAAGGAGTCAAACCAATACTATTCATCAACAAAGTTGACCGTTTGATCGAAGAGATGCAGTTAACTCCTGAAGAAATGCAGGAAAGATTCACAAAAATAATTAGAGAAGTTAACACCGCACTCAGAAAATACGCAGACGAAGAGACAGCTGAAAAATGGGAAATGAGTGTCAACGACGGAACAGTAGCATTTGGATCTGCGCTGAAGAACTGGGCGATCTCAGTTCCTTACATGCAGGAAACCGGTATCAGCTTCCAGGACATCATCGACTACGTAAACGAAGGAGACCACGAAGGCCTGGCAGAAGAAGCACCGATCGAGGAAGTATGTCTTGACATGGTTGTAAAGCATCTAGTCAACCCTCAGGAATCAGCAGAATGGAGAATTCCGGCCGTCTGGCCGGGAGACGTAGAGTCAGAAGTAGGAAAAGACATGATGGAGCACGACCAAGACGGAAAACTGGTCGGAGTAGTAACAAATGTCGAAGACGATGAACACGCAGGAACTATTGCGACAGCAAGGCTTTTCTCCGGAACAGTAAATGAAGGAGACGAACTGTACGGAATCGGCTCACAGAAGACAGAGAGAGCACAGCAGGTCGGAATTTATTCCGGACCAAGAAAGCTGACAGTTGACTCTGTCCCATGTGGAAACATTGCAGCAATCACAGGACCGGACTTCTCAACAGGAGAGACCTTCATTCTTTCAGGAGAAGAGGAAATCCAGCCGTTCGAACAGATCGAACATGTATTCGAACCTGTCGTTACAAAATCCATTGAACCAAAGAGGACATCCGACCTTCCAAAGCTTATTGAGACACTTAGAAAACGAGCGAAAGAAGACAACACCATCAAGATCGACATTGACGAGGAAACAGGAGAAACACTTGTCTCCGGACTCGGAGAGCTTCACATCGAGGCAAAAGTTGAAAGACACCTTGAAGAGAAAGGAATCGATATCAGCGTATCTGAACCGATCGTTGTATTCAGAGAAGGTATCGAAGAAGCATCCGACCACCTGACAGGAAAATCGCCGAACCGGCACAACCAGCTTGAAGTCTCGGTAGAACCGATCGACGAAGAAGTCAGAAAGTTCCTCAAAGAGGAATACGAGGATATCAAGAGAAAAGCCGATGATGAGACAGAAGTTAGAGATGCGCTTGTAGAAGCAGGAATGGATCAGGACGACGCAGACAACATCATGGATGCATACGAGGAGAACCTGTTCATCAACGACTCCAGAGGTATCAAGAACCTCAGAGAGATCAAGGAATACCTTGTAGATGCGTTCCACGAATTCTGCGATGAAGGGCCGCTTGCCAACGAACCGGTAATCGGACTAATGGTAAGACTTCACGACGCTTCTCTGCACGAAGACGCAATCCACAGAGGGCCGGCACAGATGATCCCGGCAACAAAAGACGCAATGAAGAGAGGATTCCTCAACGCAACACCTCGACTGATTGAACCAAAGCAGATCCTCAGAATCGACACACCATCGAGCACCATGGGGGACGCTATGACAGAAGTCTCAAACAGAAGAGGAGATGTAATAGACATGGAAGAGGAAGGAGACTCCTCAATCATCCGATGTAAACTCCCTGTCGAAGAACTGTTCGGATTCGAGGCAGCCCTGAAGGGAGCAACAAACGGAAAAGGATTCTTCAACCTTGTAGAGATCATTTTCGAACCATTACCGATGAACCTGCAGGAAGACAAGATCATGGAGATCCGGGAAAGAAAAGGCATGAAGCAGGAAATGCCAAGCGTCGAGGAGTAACCTCTCCTCCCCTTTTTCCCTATTCCTTTTAATTCTGCTATATATCCGAATTTCCTCTTTTTCTCCAGTTTAATTGATTTAAGCATTCCTCGAAAACATTTCCTACATGGATATAGCGATCTTCCAGCCATGGCTAAAGGAAAAAGGCGGGATGGAGAAAGTAGTACTTGAATACGCCAGGAGATCGGAAAACAATGTAACGATACTAACCCCTTTCTACAGCCCGGAAAATACATTTGAAGGTTTTCAGGAACTGGAAGTCGAAGAGATTGGATGGCAGGGAGAAGCGGACGGTTTCATCTCAAGACTACTGAAGTTCAGTCTGGGAGGAGCATTAACCAGACTTGATCTAGAAAATTACAATGCGGTTATATTTTCGACATCAGGGGTATCCACACCGTTCACAGTTAGAAATCATAACCAGTTAACCCTAGGTTACTGCCACACACCACTGAGAGCAGTACTCCCCGAGTTCAAAGATTCCTACAGAAACGATCTCTCCCCTGTTCTAAAACCTTTCTTCGGATTGGCGACATGGTTTTTTGGGAAACTGGAGAAATTTTCCTGGAGATTTTTCGACCACACTTTTGTTAACAGCGAGAACACGAAGGAGCGAGTTGTGAGAAGAGGTCTGGAAACAGAGGAAAACCTGACAGTTCTCAACCCTGGAGCGGATGTCGAGGAGAATAAGTCAGAGAGTTACGATAAATACTTCCTGTATCCGACAAGATTCAGAAGGTATAAGAGACATGAACTGGCAATAGAAGCGTTCAAACAGGCAGAACTAGACAAAGAGTTTGAACTTGTTCTGGCGGGTTCAGCACAGGAAGAAGACTATCTAGAAGAACTGAAAGAAATGGCGGGAGAAAATGTCAGGTTTGAGGAAGATGTCTCAGATGAGAGATGGAGAGAGTTATACTCCCGATGTTACTCTGTTCTTTTCTGCGCGGAGAAAGAGGACTGGGGGATAATACCTGTAGAAGCTGGGAGCTACTCTAAACCGATAATCTCAGTCAACGAAGGCGGACCACTAGAATCAGTTAAAGACGGAGAAACCGGATTCCTTGTAGAACCTGAACCCGAAGCGTTCGCCAGGAAAATGGAGCATCTGGCCAGTAATCCTGAAAAGGTCAGGGAAATCGGCGAAAAAGCACAACACCATTCGAAAAAGTACAGCTGGAACCGGTTTGCAGAAAAACTGGATACTCGGATAACGGCACTGAAGGCATCTCAAACTAATTAGCAAACATCATTCCAGCTTTATTGTCATCAAACCATAACAAATTTAATATTGTGGTTATTTTTGGTCTCTATGGAGCTCCCGGACTGGGCGAATCTAATACTCGATAACGAGCCAGAAATCTCTAATCCAACGGAATGGCTAGAAAAACACGGAAAAGAAGAAACATTTGATGATTTTTACAGAAAACATGTAGAAAAACCTGACAGCCTAAGATTTAATCCTTCCGAAAACAGAGCTAACAGCATAGCAAAACCACCTTACAACTGTGAATCAGCGGTAACAGTAGGAGGACTAGTCGGGAATATAATCTATGACAAAGAGTTTGATATTCTGGCAGATTACTCATTCGGAAACCATGGTCCACGGCCTCACACCCACCAACCTAAATTTGCATTCAACAGCCATACAGCGCTAAAAGATAGCGAAGGGGAAATATATGGAGGCAGTCAAGATAAAAATTCTCAGGAACTTCCGCTCGAAAAGATAGCAGGAATCTACCTCACCAACCTCGCACTGGAAGCACCT
>JBLGBS010000031.1:0-4956 GCA_047617985.1 Candidatus Nanohaloarchaea archaeon
TTATAGAGCTGGAAGAACGGAACTCCGACTCTACTTTCTCCTGCGCCTGGATCGGCGGGAGATCGTCCGGCAGGCTTGACTGGAAATCTGTCTCCAACCGAATATCAGGCAACCCTACAGCCATTACCGCAGTTACCAGAACCGCTCCAACCAGTATTAGTTTGGTGTTCTCGATCTGAAACTCTGCAAGTTTTTGTAGAGGGTTTGCTTCCACATCGAACCGTGCGTTAGTTAAAATTAAAAAACTGAATGAACATTCAGTCAGTATGGATGAGTCAAAGCAAGAAATAATGGAGGCGACCTACAGCGCGCTATGCGAACACGGGTATGCAGAGCTCTCTATCCAGAAAATCGCCGATAAATCGGACAAAGGCAAATCCGCTATATACTACCATTACACGGATAAAGAAGAGCTGATGCTTGCATTCATCGATTACATGATCGAACAGATGGAGGAAAAGCACAGAAAACTAGAAAAACTCAGGCCTGAAAAACAGCTGGATGAAACGCTTGAAATGGCGCTTGGAATGAAAGATGATGAGATGTGGGAGTTCAGGAAGGCTATGATCGAGATGCAGGCACAGGCCCCGAAAAATGAAGACTTCAGGAAAAAATTCAGGAAGACTGACTCCATGATGGTTGAGAATATCGCACAGATGCTTGAAGATCTTGAAGCCGAAAAACCTGGTGAAAAAGCAGAGATAATTGTGTCTTGTATAGAGGGCTCAGTTACCAGAAAACTTTCTACAGGGAAAAGATCCGAACTGGAAGATCTGAAGCAGGATATCAAAAATATAATCGGACAGCATCTAGCTCAGCCTAAAAACTAGACCATCAAAGGACAATAGGGTTTTTGGCTTTCAGGAAAAAAGTCTGGAAGGTGAAAACTTTTTGACTATCTCAAATACTGTATCACCAAAACCCTCTGTCTCCTCGGCTGTCTCGCCTTTAGCTTTTTCTTCGTCAGTGACTGTCTGTTTCCATGTACCTCTCTGATACCAGAGATACGCGATTACAGCTCCGGCGATATTTGAGATGAAGAACGCCAGCCATACACCTCTAGTACCGATATTTATTGCTCCCCAGTAAGCGATTGGCAGTCGAATTACTCCAAGCGTAGAGATAGATATAACCGCGGCGGTAACTGTCTTCCCGGCTCCTCTAAAGCTTCCGTTGTATGATCTAAGCACTCCCATAAATCCAAAGCTGAACGCTACAAACTTCAGGAACTCGGCGCCGGTGCTGGCGATAAGTTCGCTGTTTTCCTGCGCGCTGTCTATGAAAACGGAGGCGATTGAGTCCGCGAATACAAATGTCAGTAGACCCAGAAAAGATAGGATAATGAATGTGTACTTGGCGCCTACTTTAGCTGTTTCACCAGCCCGCTCGTAATTTCCTGCTCCCAAGTTTTGCCCGGTCATGGATTCGACACCTCTGCCTACCGCTGTTGCCGGAAGGAAGATCATGGAGAAAATTCTGATACATATACCGAAACCTGCGACCACAGGATGAGCAAAGCTCCATCCTACGACTGCGGTCAAAGCGTTTACAGAGATTGATCGTCCTGCTCCCTCTACAGTGGCTGGAACACCTACATGAAGGATTTTCTTGAAAAATCCTAGATCAGGCTTCATACTTGCCAGCGAGATTTCCAGGCCTTTTCTACCACTGAAAAGTATCCAGATACCTGCTGTAAGCGAGACCATACGGGAGAGAATTGTTGCGATCGCCGCCCCTTGAACACCCATTTCCGGGATAATCCAGAAACCGAAGATAAACAGCGGATCGATTATAATATTCAGAACCACGGTTATGAACATCAGTATCATCGGGGTAACAGTATCACCGAAACCACGCATAAGCGACTGGAAAACCAGGAAACCGAACATAGAAAACAGTCCTATAGATATTATCTGCAGATAAGACTCAGCTGAAGCCGCAACAGATCCAGAGGCTCCCAGAAGACCGACTACATCACCTATAACAAAATAACCGAGCACACCTATCAAAGCCGATACGACAACGCTGAAACCTACTGTCTGGGATGCTGCGTAATCCCTCATCTTGCTTTTCCCGGAGCCCTCATATTGGGCCACTAAAACACTTCCTGCAACCGCTAATCCCATTCCCAATGAGATCAGGAAAAATACAAGTGGAAATGCAAAAGTGATCGCAGCCAAGGCCTCTCCAGAGTACTGACCGAGCCAGAAAGTATCCGCCAAGTTATACGCGGTGTGAAGCAGGTTGATTATGATTACAGGGAGCGAAAGGTAGAACAGGTTCTTTCCAACCGGCCCATCCAGGAGATCAAGTTCTTCTCGGGACTTGAACTGGCTTTTGAAGAAATTGGTAAAGCCTGACAGCTTCTGGTTCAAACCTTCAAACACTCTGTAGAACCTCGAAAACTATTCTTTTTCATCCAGTTTTCTCTGGACTTCCTCTCTGATTTTCTCCTTAACCCTCGGCACTTTAATCTGTTTCATAACCGGTTCGAAGAATCCTTTAACCACCAGCCTTTCTGCTTTGTCCTCGCCTAGACCTCTGGATTCAAGGTAGTGCTGTTTGTCTTTCTCAACAGTTCCAGCAGCTGCAGCATGTGAGGCCTCAACCTCCGGGTTTTCAATCATAAGTTTCGGTGAGGCATCGGATTCTGCGTCATCGGAGAGCATCAGTGTTTCCTGATCCTGGAAACTTGAAGTATCGACAGCCGACCTCTCAACCTTCTGAAGTCCTTCGTACAGGCTTCTGGCTCTATGGTCAACGACGCTCCTCGAGTCCATATCACATTTGGTATTGTTTCCTATGTGCCGTGCGTGAAGCGAGATATCATGGTGCTGTTCTCCGGTTGGATACCATACACCAGTCATCTCAGTCTCGGAGTTGTCGCCTTTCAAAACTGTTTCAATTTTTGTCCGGTTAAGATCTCCGGAAAAAATACCGTTCAGCCAGTTAACCGAGCCGTATTTCTGTGTTATTGCTTTCCTGCGAGAATACGAAAACTCTCCGTTTTTCTCGACAGCGCCGTACTCGACCGATGCGTTCTCCCCGACATAGATTTCTGTGAAAGATGTATTGAAATCTCCGCTTGAAGTCTTCTCTGTAACAGTTACATCCGTGTTATCATTTGCTTCTACGATTAAATGGCTGAGAACCGGTTTTTCCTCACTGTACTCGATATGGAGTTCTGAATCGCCGGACATTTCAGCGTAAATTACTGAATTAAAGTTGGCGGTGTGGATCGCATTTAGTTTGTTTTCATCCGGTTTAATTAGATCGAAAGCTTTCTTTCCAGCCTTCTGAAGAGCTGATTCTCCTATATATAATTCGACATCTCCCTCTGTCTCTACTACAGGTTCGATACTGTCTTCCGCATCTTCCAGCTTTTCCTCTAAATCTCTGGGATACCTTGTCCAGGTTCTTCCCGGTGTTCTAATCGACTCCGGCATCTCCAGCTCAGAAATATTCTCTCTGGATTCCTGCTTGATTTCTTCAAGTTTCATCCAAGACTTCCCTCCATTTCCAGTTCGATTAACCTGTTTAGCTCGACCGCGTATTCAAGCGGTAGTTCTTTCGCGATCGGTTCGATGAACCCTCTTACAATCATCTCTTTCGCTTCCTCTTCTTCGATTCCACGGGACTGGAGGTAATGTATTTCTTCATCTCCGATCCGGCCGACAGTTGCCTCATGCGCCATCTCAACATCATCCTCTTTAATCTCAATATAAGGCTCTGTATCACTAGTTGCTTCGTCGGAGAACATGAGAGCATCGCATTCAATCGAGGTCTTGGAGCCGGACGAGCCTTTCGGAATCCTTACTAATCCTCTGTAGTTTGTTCGTCCTTCTCCCTGTGAGATTGATTTGGATTCAATCGTGGATTTCGTATTTGGAGCGTTGTGAACTACCTTTGCCCCGGTATCAATGTTCTGGCCGTCGCCGGCATAGCTGATAGTAATGTGGTTGGCTTTAGCTCCTTCGCCGTTCAGATGGGAGCTAGGATACAGCATTGTGACTTTTGAGCCCATTGAACCGGAAACCCATTCCATTGTGCCTTCTCCGGATACCTTGGCTCTCTTGGTGTTGAGGTTGTATGTGTTTTTAGACCAGTTCTGAACCGTGGAGTACTGGACATGTGCTCCTTCTCCAACAAATACTTCGACGCATCCGGCGTGAAGGTTGTTTTTCGTGTACTGGGGTGCCGAACATCCTTCGATATAGTGAACCTGAGAGTTCTCCTCCGCGATGATTAAAGTGTGTTCGAACTGTCCCATTCCTTTTGAGTTCATCCGGAAGTAAGCCTGTACCGGGATCTCGACTTCTACACCTTCAGGAACATAGACAAACGATCCGCCTGACCATACTGCTCCGTGCAGAGCGGCGAACTTGTTGTCCTGAGCAGGCACACATTTAGTCATAAAGTACTCTCGTACTAACTCAGGGTGCTCCTGCACGGCTTTATCCATATCGCAGAAAATAACTCCTTTCTCCTCCCATTCCTCCTTCATGTTCTGGTACACTACTTCTGATTCGAACTGAGCTCCTACACCGGAAAGCGCCTCTTTCTCGGCTTCCGGGATTCCCAGTTTATCGAAAGTATCTTTGATCTCTTCAGGAACTTCTTCCCAGTCATCGCTCTGTTCTCCTCCCTGCTTCAGGAAAGGAGTGATCTCATCAATCTCGAGATCGGATAGATCCGGCCCCCAGTCCGGCATCTCTCTTTTCTGGAAATGTCTGTAAGCCTGAACTCTTCTGTTGGTCATCCACTCCGGTTCGTCTTTCTCCTCGGAGATCTGTCTAACAGTTTCCTCTGAAAGCCCTGGAGAGGACTTGTATTCGGGTTCGGACTCTACCTTGTGCTGGAATCTTTCCTGGTTTTTGGAAACATCTTGTTCTGTCATGTTTGGGAAATCGGCGTGAATCTTTAAATGAGAAACAGTTGTGTAGATACGGCAGTGAA
>JBLGBS010000032.1:0-4955 GCA_047617985.1 Candidatus Nanohaloarchaea archaeon
CTCCAGTTATCTGCCAATCCATAAAACTGTCTGTGTAGAAAAACTGTTCTATGACTAAAGTTCTAGGGATTGATGAGGCGGGGAGAGGCCCCGTCATAGGCTCGATGTTTGTTGGAGGCTTCATGGCTGAAGAGGAAGAATTAGACGAGGTAGAGAATTTGGGTGTTAAAGATTCGAAGAAGCTGAGCGATAGGAAAAGAGAAAGATTGGCTGAAGAGCTTAGAGATAAAGGTGAGGCTTTCCTTAAGGAAATTGAAGCTTCTGAAATTGACGAACTTAGAGAGGTAATGACATTAAACGAGATCGAGATCCAGGGTTTCTGTGATGTGATCGAGAGATCGGATGCCGATAAAATATTTGTTGATCTTCCGGAACCGAACGGCGATCGTTTCATCAACAAGATGAAGAGAGAACTACCCGCCAGGTTCAGGGATCGAGATTTTGTCGCAGAGCACGGAGCTGATGATACTTATCCGATAGTTTCCGCTGCATCTATTATTGCGAAATCTGCTCGAGAAAACCATGTGGAGGAGCTTCATTCGAAGTATGGTTATGACTTCAAGTCAGGTTATCCTCACGACGCTCCGACAATCAGTTTTCTTGAGAAGTATGTTGAGGAGAAAGGAGAGCTTCCATCGGAGACTAGGAGATCTTGGAGTACTGCTGAAAGAATTTTGAAGGAGGCAGGTCAGAGCGGGCTGGAAGATTTCTGACCGATTTAAAAGTTGTTCCGGAATTTTTGGTTATGACAGCTGAAGGTAAAATTTCGAACACCAAGGTCAAAGTCTGGGATGATGAAGAAGCTGAGGAAATCCATAGCGAGTTCTACTATGGGAAATTCATTGATGAGGAAGGATTTCTGGAGCTTTCTCTTGTCGAAGCTCTGCACCTGGTTGATCGGGATGAACTGGAGATAGTTGAAGATGACGAAGTGATTGATCGTGAGGAGCTTTTCCAAAGGTTTTCGGAGAAAGACGATGAGTTCGATCAGAAGTATGCGGCTTACTCTGATCTAAGGGAAAGAGGTTACATTGTCAAGACCGGTTTCAAGTTCGGTACTCATTTCCGTGTCTATCCTCGAGGGGTCAATCCTTACAAGGAAGGGCCGAAGGAAGAAAGAGAGCACACTAAGTGGATTGTCCACGCAGTACCTGAGGATCATACCCAGAGCTACCAGAACATGTCTCGGGCTGTCCGACTTGCACATAATATTAGAGCGAAGATGCTCTGGGCGGTAGTTGACTCTGAGAGACAGGTCACATATTATGAAGTGGAAAGGGTTACTCCTTAGGTAGCTGTATTTTTGACAGGATGATTCTCCATAATCACGGTGGCAGAGTCATCTGCCAGAGCTTCTATTTTTGGGTCTTCTACATTGTAGTGCAGGATGGTATCAATTCTTTCAGTATGGAGTGCGCTCTCGAACTTTACTGATATAGGATATCTCTCACCATTCTTGATAAGCTGAGCTGGAACCTCCCTTCTTATTTCGGCAGCCTCACCTGGCTCAAGATAGTAATCTATTGACCCTGGATCTACCTTTAACTCCGCATATGGGTCTCTTTGAGTATCAGCTTCGTAAAGAGAAGTGTTGATGTCAGCCTGATATCTTTGATCGGTTTCCGAAATAAGCTCCATAGGGGATTCAAGCATTTCTGTGAATCTGTTTTCTGTGAAGCCGGTTTCCTTTTGGAAAATTATCTTTTCGCCGTTATCGTAGAGCAAGTTTTGTTGCCTCCGTTCCTCCACAGTTTTGAAACCGCGGATTTAAAAATCTTGGGTTTACATCAGTTCAAGAACTGTGCTGCGGGTTCCGATCCGATCTCTCAGCTTCTTCCCGTACCAAACGCCCACAATCAGTCCGGCAAGGTGTGCAGAGGATGCAAAAGCTCCGAAAACAGGCACCTGGTAGCCCAGAATTTTTAAACCGATTAAAACAATTTCCAGTCCGGCAAAAGCGTATAGAGCGGTCTTGATCTTCATTGGAAATACGAAGTAAAGTAGTACCTCAGCGTCAGGATAGATCATGGCTACTGATGCAAATACTGCGATTACTGCACCTGAGGCACCGACTGCAGGAGACATAACGCTTAGCGTAGGGCCGCATGCTCCCGCCACAATACATGTCAGGGTTGAACCATGGAGCAGAAGCAGTAAATTCTTTATAGCTACGAATCCAATGCTTGCGGCTATACCTGCGCTAAAGTAAAACTTTAGAAGTTCTTTTCCGCCCACTATCTTCTCTAGAGTCTTTCCAAAGAAGTAGAAAGTCACCATGTTAGCGAACAGGTGGAATAAACCGCCGTGAAGAAACATTACTGTTACGAGAGTCCACGGCTGTGAAATAACGTCTGCAAGGGCAGGTTTCAGTATAAATAAGTCGTAGAAAAAGTTCGAGGCTGGTGAGGCAGGGTTTCCGTTCAGAAACCCCTGGAATAGGTAGATAAGTGACGTGAAAAGAATTATTGATACAGTGTAATTGTTTTTGAGTAGCCTCCCAAACTCATTTCTCATGTTCCTTTTCTGATACTGAGGTTTCTTCTGGCTTGGTGCTGGGTTCTTGACTTTTTCTTCCTTGAACCATTTCTCGGTTTCTTCTTTTTCCTCTTCGATCTTTTCGTCCATCTTCGGACAGTTGTGTTTCTCCGGTAGACGGTGCTCTGAGCAGAATTTTTCACCGCAGTACTTGCACTTGAAACTCATGGATTCTCTCCCACATTCAGAGCACTCTGCCATAGATTAATCTGCGGAACCTGTTTTTATCAAACCGACAGTCGGCTTAAAGACTTATACCGCTGGAAACACAATTTATGAATGGTGGAATATCATGACTACTGAAATAGCACTACTTATCGGCAGAATAATTTTCGGTGGATACTTCGCGGTATCCGGTTTAAACCACTTTATGAAAACAGAACAGCTATCCGGCTGGGCGGAGCATAAAGGAATGCCTCAGGCCAAACTGATGGTCTATCTTTCCGGACTTATGCTTCTCGCCGGAGGTCTCGGGATAGCTGCTGGAGCATACCCGGTCGTCAGTATAGCGCTTCTGGGAGTCTTCCTAGCAGTTGTAACTCCATGGTTCCATGATTTCTGGAGTATGGAGGGTGAAGAGAAACAGAACCAGATGACACATTTCATGAAGAACCTTGCGCTGTTCGGAGCACTCCTAACACTTCTCGCAGCTGACTGGACGGTTTACACGGTTGGAATGACTCTGGGAGTTCTGTAAAAAAGAAAATTTTTAGAGCCGGGAGGAGAGCTCCTCCTCCAGCTCGCTTATTTTCACTCTTTCCTGTTCTGTTGAATCCCGGTCTCTAATTGTTACTGTTTCTGATTCTTCCTCAAGTGTTTCATAGTCAACCGTGACGCAGTAAGGCGTACCAACCTCGTCTTGTCTCCTGTACCGTTTACCGATATTTCCGGTATCGTCGTACTTTACATTGAAACCGGCTTTTCTCAGGTTCCGGGCTACTTCCTGTGCTTTCTCTCCCATTCCATCTTTATCCATCATAGGGAATACAGCGACTTCGGTTGGAGCAACTTCCTCGCTCAGCTTGAGCAGGGTTCTGTCCTCGCCGTCAACCTCATCCTCGTCGTACGAGTGAACCAGAATAGTGTAAAGCACTCTGTCGATACCGAATGAAGGTTCAACCACCTGAGGCAGGATATGCTCTCCCGACTTCTTTACTTCCTCTACACTGAAACCGCATTTCTCGGCGGGAACCGAGTAACTTTCTCCGTCGACTTCAACCTCGACTTCTTCAGTTTTGAAGGCTTCAGGTTTTTCTTCTGCCAGTTCTTCAAGCCTTTCTGCTATCTCTCCAGCTTTGTCACCGAACTCAGGCCCCAGATACCCCATATCAGGGTTAACTGTTTTCTCTTCAACTGTTTTCGGCTCGTCGTACTCCTTGAAAATCTTGAAGTCTTTCTCGTCGCCTGAGTACTCGCTGTGTTTTGAAAGATCGTAGCATCCCCTGTATGCGAAACCGGTTATCTCAAGCCAGTCCTCATCGCTTCCACCGATATCGGTTTCTGCATCCCAGCAGTCCGAGGCGTAATGTGATCTTTCATCTGAGAGATGCTGTCTGAACCTGAAACGGTTCATATCGATTCCAATTTTTTCGTACCATTGTTTGGCGATACCCATGTAGTAGGCGATCCACGGCGATTCAACAATTTCCTGTTCAACTGCTTCCTCAACTGTCGCGTGAATGTATTCGCCGTCATCTTTATCCTGTTCTGAGATAGGGTAAAGCTTCAGCTCTACATCTTTCACTCTCTCAAGGTTTGGTTCATCTTCTTCCGGATCGATGAAATGTTCCAGCTCTGCCTGTGTGAACTCTCTGACCCTGACAAGTCCTTTTCGAGGGCTGATCTCGTTTCTGTAGGCTTTACCGATCTGAGTGATTCCGAACGGCAACTGGTTTCTCTCGTATTCCTTTAGTCGAGGGAACTCCACGAAGATACCCTGCGCTGTCTCCGGTCTCAAGTATCCGGTCTGTGATGATCCAGGCCCTATCGAGGTTTCAAACATCAGGTTGAAGTCGTCAACCTCTGTACTTGAAAGATCTGCTCCACAGCTCGGGCATTCAAGACTGTGTTCTTTGATCAGTGCCTCGATCTGTTCTGTTGAGAAACCTTCTGCCTCATCAACCTCTGTATTGTCTTCAACTAAGTGGTCGGCTCTTGTCGAAACTCCACACTCCGGACATTCTATTATCATGTCGTCAAAACCGTCTAGGTGCCCGGATGCACGGAAGACTTCTTCCTGCATAATGGTCGGTGCTTCGATTTCTCTGTGCCCGAGTTCGCGGGAGAATGTCTTTCTCCAGCTGTTCTCGATTTTTCTCTTCAGTTCTGCGCCTTCAGGGCCGAAGGTCTGGAATCCTCCAACGCCTCCATATGCTTCGGAGGTCTGGAAGAAGAATCCTCTTCTCTTCGACAGTTCGGCC
>JBLGBS010000033.1:0-4728 GCA_047617985.1 Candidatus Nanohaloarchaea archaeon
TTCTGTATTCATCTTTTTACTGCAGAGCTTCTTCGATTGTCGATTCAAACCTTGAGTACGGCTGGGCGCCTTCAATCATCTGATCGTTGATGAAGATTGTCGGTGTAGCTTTTGCTCCGATTGTCTGCGCCTGGCTTTTATCGTTCTGAACTTCTTCCAGTTCTTTTTCGTTGTCGTAGCACTGTTTGAACTGTTCTGTATCCAGACCGGTTTGATCCGCCCATTTGTACATTGAGGCGTCGAAGTTCCCGCTTCTGTGGGCGTTTCCAAGAGCTTCCTGATTGTCGAAGAAGCCCTGTTTGAAAGTCCAGAAAGCTTCAGCATCCTGATTTAGAGCACATTCTGACGCGAGTGCTGACGGCTCTGCCCACGGATGAAGCTGCTGTAATGGAAGGTTTTTGTAGAAGTACTGAACTTCTCCTGTTCTAACATAGTTTTCAACTATCTGCGGGTAAGCATTCTCATTGTAGCTCTTGCAGAAAGGACATTCAAAGTCCTCAAATGAAACCGCTGTTACTTCTGCATCCGGAGATCCAATGTAAGGCTCTCCGTCAAGTTCAAAGGTTACATTACCTACAGTTCTTTCACCGTCCCCTATACCAGCTTCAAGATCGCCGTAAGGATACTCGGTGTTCTGAAGTGAAACCACACTTCCTGAATCTGAACCCTGTGAATCAGTGTTGCCCGTATCTCCGGTATTTCCTGTGTTACCGGTATTGCCAGTATTTCCTGTTTCTTCAGGTTGGTCGACTGTGAGCTGAGCTGTATCCATATTTAGGCCGGTTAGTCCTGTGCCAACCATAAACCCTCCTGCGATTATTCCTGTGGTTAATCCGAGTGCGAACATCAATGTGCCGAACTGGAAAACAGTCAGGGAGACACTTCCGCCTTGGTTGTTTTCTTCCTCTGATCCAGGTCTTTGGTCTGTTTCAGTATGGGATCGGCTTTCGTGTATGTGTAGCCCTCTTTCGGAGTCAAATGTTTCTCCGCATTTCTCGCACTCGTAGCTTTCGTCGGCCATAGATACATGGTTTCTTCAGTTTGTTAATAAGGTTCTGGTTACCTCCAAGAAAGCAGGCTAGAAAAGAGAATTGGGGAAAGGAAAAGGTCTGAGGCTCAGCCGTAATAATCGGGCTGATCTTCAGACTTTTCTACCTTGTCCATTTTCTGCATCATCTGCTTGTAATGTTCGACGTTCTCGTCTGTCGCGGTTGGCTGAGTTTCTTCCATCGCTTCCTTGAAATGTTCCATTCTGACTTCCTCTGCTTCAGTGTCTTTTCTCAGTGCAAGCATAGCAGCTTCTCTGCACAGCGATTCTATATCGCTGCCGACGTATCCTTCGAGCTCTTCTGCCAGTTCATCTATGTCGATGTCATCTGACAGAGGCATCTTCTGTGTGTGAACCTTGAGGATTTTCTTCCGTGCCTCGAGATCCGGTATTTCGACTTCGATATCTCTGTCGATTCTTCCAGGTCTTAGGAGAGCTGGATCGATAAGATCAGGTCGGTTGGTTGCTGCGATCACTGTTACACCTTCAAGTGATTCGATTCCGTCGAGCTCGGTCAGTAACTGGTTGACAACCCTATCACCTACGCCTGAATCAGTTCTGGAACCTCTTCTGGTTGCGATAGAGTCGATTTCGTCGATGAACAGGATGCATGGTGCTACCTGTCTTGCTTTCTGGAAGACTTCTCTTATTGCCTCCTCTGATTCTCCGACATATTTGGAGAATATCTCCGGTCCTTTAATTGAGATGAAGTTTGCGTTTGCTTCGTTGGCTACCGCTTTTGCGAGCAGTGTTTTTCCGGTTCCAGGTAGTCCGTAGAGCAGGATTCCTTTTGGAACTTCGATACCCATTTTCTCAAATCTTTCAGGGTATTTCTGCGGCCATTCAACCATTTCACGGAGCTGTTCCTTTGTACTTTCTAGGCCTCCTACATCTTCCCATGAAACCTTTGGGAGTTCTACCATGACTTCTCTCATGGCGGATGGCTGTACCTTTCTGATACCTTCCATCATCGCATCCCGGTCTACAACAAGCTGATCCATTACATCGCTTGGGATTTCCTCATCCAGATCTATCTGAGGTAGGACATCTCTCAGTACGCTCATGGCAGATTCTTTACAGAGGGCGTGAAGGTCGGCTCCTACATATCCATGTGTCTTCTCCGATATTTCTTCCAGATCGACATCATCTGTCATAGGCATGTTCCTGGTGTGGATCTGCAGGATTTCCTTTCTTCCTTCTCTGTTTGGTACTCCGATTTCGATTTCTCTGTCGAATCTTCCTCCTCTTCTCAATGCTTCGTCTATTGCGTCAAGTCTGTTGGTTGCTGCGATGACGATGACATTCTCTCTTTCCTCAAGACCATCCATCAGTGATAGGAGTTGGGCTACAACTCTTCTTTCTACTTCTCCGCCTACATCGCTTCTCTTTGATGCGATTGCGTCGATTTCATCAATGAAGATTATAGCTGGTGAGTTGTCCTGCGCCTCTTCGAACTTCTCTCTCAGCTGTTTCTCTGACTCACCATAGTATTTGGACATTATCTCCGGGCCGTTGATCGACATGAATGTGGCATCAGCCTCGTTGGCTACAGCCTTTGCCAAGAGTGTCTTTCCGGTTCCCGGTGGGCCGTGTAGTAGGACTCCCTGAGGTGCTTCAATTCCCAGCTGCTGGAAGACTTCTGGATGTTTCAATGGTAGTTCGATCATTTCTCTGACTTGCTGTATCTCACTTTCCAGACCTCCGATATCCTCGTAGGTGACTTCTGGGACTCTGACTTCCTGCTGTTCCGAGTCTTCTACTGCCTGCTGTTTGACTTCGATCTCTGTGTTTTCTGTTATTTTTACAGCGCCTTTTGGTTTGGTGCTGACTACAGCGAGTTTTGTGTCCTGGCCGAATGAGAACCTGAATCTGTCAGCCTCCATATCGAATACATCGTCGAAGAATGATTTTTTCCGGTTCTCGGAATCTCCAGGCACTACTATGTCTCCTTTTCTAACTGCTCTTCCTCTCAAGGCTCTCTGGAAGATATTAGGGTTGGATACCTGGATCATAACGCCTTCTTCTGCCGGCGCCAATGTTATCTTTTCAGCTTCTTTCAGCTCTGCTTTTCTAACTTTTACTTTCTGGCCGAGTGATGTTCCTGCGTTTTTCCTCATGTAGCCGTCCATTCTTGCGATTCCCAGTCCTTTGTCTGCTGGATAGCTTCTGGCTACTCTTCCAACTGTTTTTCTTCCATCTTCGATTTCAACTGCTTCTCCTTCCGCTACTCCCAGTTCTTCCATTACCTTGGAGTCTATCCGGACTATACCTTTTCCTATGTCCTGCTGGGCGTTTGGAGGTACTTCTCCTACTCGGAGTTTTACACTTTCGTCGTTGTTTCCGTTGTCGTTTGTCATTATAGTATCACCTTTTTCCTACTCTGAGATCTTTTCGTCCTTATTATCGTCTTTTATCTGTTTGATTATGTTTTTGTCCTCGATCAAGACAGTGAATATGTGGTGCGAGACTTTTTCTCCCCAGTCCATGAAGTAGTTCTCGACTTTCTGAACTTTGTTGTTGGCTATTATGAAGACTGAGTCGTCGATCCGGGAGTTAGGTATCTTGTCCATCAGCCCGTCTTTCTCGTACTCGTACTTTTTCCCGTTTTTCTTAACGGTCTGCTTGTAGCCGAAGAGCCCTCTGTAGAACTTGTTCCGTTCGTACACTGACTCGAACTTTTCCCTGTGAGTGTTGTATGTCAGCAGTGAGGCCTCCTTTTTGTCAGACATACTTGAACGATGGACTGTTACATTTAAACCTTTTTTGTTGACGTGAGTAAAAAAGTGCAGAGGTTTGGTCTGCTGATTCCTACAAGATAAAAGATTTGGAAGCAATTAGTCAGTGTGGAAGTTAAAAGGGTTTCAACGGGGAGCAAGCCGATAGATTCCTTTCTGAAAGGAGGGCTTGAAGCAGGTATAATAACCAACGTATTTGGAGAATCAGGGTCTGGAAAGACAAATTTTTGCGTGCAGACAGCAGCTCATATAGCTGAGGAAGAGAAGAAGGTTGTTTACATAGATACTGAGAAAGGGTTCTCGCCTGAAAGATTCAAGCAGGTGGCGTCTGAAGAAGCTCTGGAAAATATTGTGCTCAATGAGCCTGTGGACTTCGAACAGCAGGAAGAAGCTATAAACTCTCTGGAGGAAATAGCGGAAGAACATGATCCGGGTGTAGTAATAGTCGATTCGATGGTTTCCCTCTACAGGTTGAAAGCGAAAGGCGACCAGGTACAGGAGGTAAACCAGAGGCTTTCACAGCAGTTATCCCAGCTCTCAAAGATAGCTCGTGAACATGATATACCGGTGCTGATCACCAACCAGGTGTACAGCAGTTTCGACGAAGACAGCATAGAGCTTGTGGGGCGGGATGTTCCCCGGTACTGGTCGAAATGTCTTCTCAAGCTTTTTACAATGGATAACGCTCTTAGAGAAATAGAGATTGAGAAACATAGGTCGATGCCGGAAGGGAAATCAGCGCAGTTCAAGATAACCGATAGCGGACTAGAGTCGGTCAAGAACAAAGGACTTTTCTAGACAATCTCCCGATTGATTTATAAACATTTGAACAGTAGTTTCGGGTATGGAGCCATCAACTAAAGGTGGACGCGTTCTGCTTAGGTAACTTTGATCGAGCTCCAGCTATATTCTCAAGTTTCTCAACAGTTTCATTTGATTCTATTA
>JBLGBS010000034.1:0-4405 GCA_047617985.1 Candidatus Nanohaloarchaea archaeon
AAGTGAAGAAAGCAGAGAAAAAGAATAAGGAGAAAAAATCCGAGAAGATGAGGAGAAGAAAAAAACTGGGAGGGCAAGCCCTTGCAATCGGAGGCGCTCTACTGGTTGTAGCAGTCCTCGGATACCAAGCCTACAGTTCAATGAATGTCGGTGGAGGAGCAACCGGAGAGTTCGATCTTGAAGATGAACCTTTCCAGGGCAACGCTGACGCCAATGTCACAGTTGTCGAGTTCGGAGACTACTCCTGCCCGCACTGTCGGACATTTGAAGCAGGAGCACACCAGCAGCTTGAAGAGAACTATATCAGCACAGGAGATGTCAAGTTCTACTGGATTAACTACGCTTTCCTAGGACCTGAATCAACTGACGCAGCTGTAGCCAGCGAATGTGTTTACGATCAGACAGGGAATAGTGAAGAGTTCTGGGACTTCCACAGCGAAATGTTCAGCTATCAAAGCGACTCCAACTGGGGTTCGACCGACCTATTTGTACAGATAGCAGAAGACACTACAAGTGTTAATACCGAAGAGGTAAGATCCTGTATCTCAAGCCAAGAGACAATCGATGAAGTACAGTCAGACAGAGCTCAAGGCTCAAACAACGGAGTAACCGGAACACCTTCAATCTTTGTCAACGGTGAAAGAATTCCAAACAATGAGTACGCCTCAATCAGAGCAGCTATCGAACAGAACCTGAACTAAAATGAACAGAGAAAAGGTCAGGAAACAGTACGAAGACCGAAAGGAAGAAATAGAGGATCGTCTCAAAGATTTTGATCAGCTGAAGGAGGAGAACGATTACCGGCTTTTCATGGAACTGGTTTTCGTCATTCTTTCCTCCCAGACAGAAGCGCAGAAAGCCTGGAAAGCAACTGAAGAATTAGATGAGAAAAATCTCCTGATGGAAGGGAACAAAGAGCAGATAGCCAAAGTTCTGGAAAGAAACGGGGTCCAGTACGAGAAGAACAAAGCCGAATATATAGTTAAGAACAGGAAACAGCTTTCACAGCCAACACTTTCCAACCCGACAAACGAGCTGAAACTAAAAGAGAAACTGGATGAAGAGAACCTGGATAAAACCCGGAAATGGTTAAAGGAGAATATATCCGGACTGGGCTGGAAAGGTGCATCGCACTTCCTCAGAAATATCGGTTATGGAGATAGTTTCGCCATAATTTCTACACATATTGTAGATACAATGTACGAACTGGATGTAATCGGGAAACCGGAGTTGCCGGAAAACGAAAAACAGTACCTGGAGATGGAAGAAAAACTCCAAAACTTTTCAGATAAAATTGATATCGAAATTAAAGCTCTAGACCTTGTTCTCTGGTCGATGAAAACGGGAGAAGTCTTCAAATAGTTACTCTAAAACCATATAACCTATATCAAATCCTTCATACTTCTTAAAGGATTTAGTTACGCTGTTCTCGTTTTCAAGATATTCTAGAGCGCTTTCAATATTATCTGATTGTTCAATTGAGTTCCAAGTGTCTTCACTCTCTAGATAACTCCTAATGGAACCCTGTGTGTTAACACCCCAAGAGATTAAATCTTCAATCTCATCAGCTAAAATTTTGGTCTCTTGGTTGTACTCTGGCTCGATTTCATCTGCGCCCGTTAAATTAATGCTCATAACAAAAATACTTTCTGAATCAAATCTGTTAAACAGATAGTAGCTGAAAGAAAATCTGATCTATACGGTTCTAGAAACGGCCTAAACCGCTCTGTTTTCCTTCTCCTTTCAGCTGTCCATCTGTATAACCGAAAACCTTCAGAACCCGCATAACCGCTGGCAAAACCTGATTCTCTATATAGTAATCGGCATCATAGCTTTCAGCTTGTTCAAGAATCCTCGCTCTCTGGGATATACTACCTCCTCCTCTAGTTATAACATATGAAATAGTTGATCCTGTAGAAATATCCATGCCATTATCTATAGCTCTTTTAGCTGCCTCGACATGTGGAGCAGTTGAATCATAGTTTTCCGGCTTCTTGTTCAAAGTAGTGTAAATTCTCAGATCCTCTACAGGAACTTCACCCTCCCGAAGCTCTTCAATAGTCTGCTTAGCTACCTCAACTGCTTCATCAACATTGTTTTCAAGGACCTGCCTCAAAACCTCTTTCTGCGTCTTTTTAGCGATAGGCGACCAATCCCGTCTAACCTGTTCAAAACCTGTTATCTTCATACCCCCTTCTTCATCAATTAACGCATACTTCTTCTTAGCACCCTCGCCAGAATCGGTCGAAGTGAAAAACCCTCTCTCGAAAAACCCTTCAAACTCCAGCTTCATGAACTCGGGAAGCTCGTTATTAACTTTCTCCAGGAAAGAATCCATTTTTTCCCTGATATTATCTGCTTTCAGGAATACCGAATCGGTATCCCCATATACAATTTCAAAGCCTTCTTCCTCAGCTAATTCAATCGTATCCTGTATATACTCTCTTCCAAGATATGTAGTGGCTTCAGCGGATTCACGAGAGTACCAGCGAGCGCCGTTGTAGCCAAGGTAGCCGTAGAACGAATTATGTAGTACCAGTCCTTCTGCCGTAACAAATTTTTCTGTATCTTTTACGGAGATGTCGTAGACTTTTTCAGGTTTATCGCTTTCCTTCACTTCCACCGGCTTCTGGCCGTAAAGATCGCCAGATACAATTTTCTCTCCCTGCGTCTTATTTCTACGAGAGACTCTGTATGTTCCGGTATCGTAGCCATTGTGAAGTATACAATCTTCCTCCTTTATGAGTGCGGAGAGACCTGCCTGCAACTCTTTGCTTATAGTTGAGAATCTTCTGCCATCTTCATCGCCATCGCCTAGGGAATATGAATTCAAGAAGGATTCTCTGATGTTTTTTTGACAGTTGAAGATGGACTTTGGTACTTTCTTTTGATCTGCTTTGTTTCCGCAGAGCTCAGAGAAAATTCTGGCTATTGTAGAAGTGCAGCAGGTTACCTGCCTACCGTTTATACTGGCGTCGTAGCCGAACACACTCTTTAACAGTTCTTGAACTTCCTTTCTCTGCTCCGGATTATTTGAAGCTATACCTAGTTCCATGTAACTTGTGTCTTCCACCCCATCCTTTCTAACATGACCTTCTGCGACAAACCAGCCCAGCAATGATGCGAAATCTTCTGTTAACTCTAGGGTTGCCGGAACCTTGTTTCTTGCTCTTCCACTTTTGTTGGCCACAAACGAGTTTTCAAGCATCTCTCTTGGCGGTAACACATCGAGATCCTCAAGGGAGATGAGATAGTGTCGGGAGTTCTTCTCTCTTTCATTGAAAGTATTGTAAAAATCCTTGTACTTTTCTCCTTTTTCAGTCACCTGGCACTCGTAAGTATTTCCTCTATGACCTATAATCTGTTTTTTCTCAACCAGTCCCTCATTTATCGCCTTCCTCAAGATCTTATCTCCAAAGCCAGAATCCGAGTTTATCTCATCAGAATTACGCCCTTCTATGACTGCATCAATGACATCAACTCTTCTCCCATACCAGTCTCTCTTCTCAAGGTTTTCGGACTTCGGTATGTAAAGGTAGAAGTTTTCAGGACAGTTTTTCAGGACTTCAGGAACTACTACCTCCTGACTTGAGGAACCAAGCTCAAAGTCGCTGACCTGTGCAACCACTTTCTCTTTGGAAATCTCCGAGCCCTTTACCTCTTCAAGACCATCAAATTCTGAATCTCTGATCCTGTTGCTTGCTTCACCATCCATCGATATTATGCTGTGGTCTCCTGTAACAGTAACGCTCCCCATCCTAGTTCTTATCTTATAGGCATCTCCCGGATTATGCCGAGTGGCGGCGTAAACCTGCTTGAAAACAGCCTCGTCATCTTCCACAGAAAGGGCTTTCCAACCCCCTACCTCCTTACATTTGGAACCATTAACCACCTTCTCTTCGGATTGGATCAGTTCGTAGAATTCCTCTACAGATAGGACACATAGCTCTCCTTCAGGATCTCTCAGAACAAGATGTGTGTCAGGGCCGACACTATTAGCCAGAATTTTCTCTGCCTGTTGACGGTTATCCAAGTTCTGGTACTCTGAAATACCCTTATCCAGCTCTTTCATTTCTTCTTTCAGTTTTGAGCGATCCTGTACAAGCTCTTCAACCAGTTCCGGGAAGAAACCCTGATAGTCTTGACAGAAATCGTAGTCAAACTCCTCCAGCTCGAAGCTGTCGTCGCACTCCTCAAGATTAAGGGTGTCCGGAGAAATATTGTGCGCCACCATTACTGTCGGATAAAGTGATTTGAAATCGAAAACAGCTATATTCTCGTATAGACCGGGTTCCGGTGTGTAGACAAAACCTCCTGAGTAAGCCCCCTGTCTTCTCCTGTTTCTTCTCTTGTCCCGGGAAGGCCTGTTCTTCGCAAGCATGTCTCTCTCATGTGCCTCTCTCAG
>JBLGBS010000035.1:0-4064 GCA_047617985.1 Candidatus Nanohaloarchaea archaeon
GCCGGACTGGGGACCGGATCTATCCGATCTCGAGATTGATGAGATCACTCCTTTCCTGAAGCAGGGAGGAGAACAGAGCGATGACTGGGAAGAAGTCCCTGAAGAGATAAAAGATACTTTCGATAAACTAGGAATCCCGGAAGCGGAAAAAGAGGCGCTTTCCGGTGTAGGAGCCCAGTTCGAATCAGAAGTAGTGTACCAGAACATGAAGGAGGAATGGGAGGAGAAAGGAGTTATTTTCTGCGACATGGATAAAGCCGTGCAGGAGCACCCTGAGTTAGTACGAGAATACTTTATGACTAAATGTGTGCCTGCTCAGGACAACAAGTTCGCCGCTCTACACGGAGCAGTCTGGTCAGGCGGATCGTTTGTCTATGTCCCTGAAGGTGTAGAAGTCGAGATCCCGGTACAGGCATACTTTAGAATGAACTCTAAAGGAATGGGACAGTTTGAACACACTTTAATAGTCGCGGAGGAGAACTCTCAGGTTCACTATATCGAAGGATGTTCGGCACCCCAGTACACGAAAAACAACCTTCACGCCGGATGCGTCGAAGTATTCGTTGGAGAAGGAGCGCATGTCCAGTACTCAACAGTTCAGAACTGGTCTAAAAACACATACAACCTCAACACCAAGAGAGCAAAGGTATCCGGAGAAGGTACAATGGAATGGGTTTCCGGATCAATGGGGTCAAAAGTCACAATGCTGTATCCTAGCTCCCATTTGAATGGCGAAGGAGCTAAAGCCAACCACATAACTATCAGCTATGCCGGTGACGGCCAGAACATTGATACCGGAGCAAAAGTAGTTCACAACGCCCCGAACACAAAATCAACTATTGAATCCAAATCAATCTCACAGGGGGAGGGACGAACCAACTACAGAGGACTGGTAAGAATTCCGAAAGGCTCTTCCGGTTCCAAGACATCTATTGAGTGCGACGCTCTCATGTTCTCAGACGAAGCAACTAGTGATACAGAACCATACATCGAGATCAAAGAGGATGATGTTGAGATGGCGCACGAGGCAACAGTCGGCCGAATAGGGGACGAAGAAATACATTACCTCCAGTCCCGTGGAATCGAAGAAGAGGAAGCGAAAGAGATGATTGTAAGAGGGTTCATCGAACCGATCGCGAAAGAACTACCGCTTGAATACGCGGTCGAACTAAACAGGTTAATCGAACTGGAAATGGAGGGAAGTCTTGGATGAAACTTGAAGAAATCAAGCAGGAATCCAGAGAGAATATTTCTGAGCTGGAGATGCCGGAGTCTATCAGAACACCGGGAAGGACATGGACAAGGTATCCCAGAGATTTAGAGGAAAAGCTGGAAGATGTGGACGACAGTATCGAACCTGTAATAGAGACAGAGGGAGATGTCGAAATATACACAGAAGAATCAGCTCTTCAGAAGGCTGGAAAGAAAGCTTTCGATCTAATTAAACCAGATGAGAACAAACTAAATGCGATCCACACCGCCAACTTTAATTCAATAATTTACGCGGAAATGTCCGGCGATTCAGAACTCCATATCGAGTACAGTGAGGAAAAACCGGTTCTCAGCCATTTGATTGTAGAAACAGATAAGAACGCAGATGTAACAGTTACAGAGGAAACCTCAAGCGGAGATTTCAATACCTCTTTCACTGAGATCTATGTCGGGGAGAACGCGTCTGTTGAGTATGGTGCTGTCGAGAAAAACGGAGAGTTTTCCTATTCTCGCAGGAAAGCAATAACACAGAAATACGGTTCAGTTAACTGGCTGAACGGTATTTTTTCCGGAGATCTTAACCGGACAAAAATTGAAACAGTTCTGAAGGGAGATAATTCCGAGACTGAGATGACCGGCGTATGGTATCCAACCGGAGAACAGCACCACGATATCTCGCTTCACGCACGACACATAGGAAACAATACCAAATGTGATATGGACTCGAGGAGCGTCGTTGACCATAGAGCCAGAAGCCTCTACGAAGGACTTCAGAAAGTGGAGAGATCGGCGGTCGATACTTCAAGTTTCCAGGATCAGGAAACTCTGATGCTATCCGATGGCGCTGAATCCGATGCATCCCCTAAACTTATGATTGAAAACCCGGAGGTCGAGGCCTCCCATGCTGCAGCTGCTGGAACAGTCGAAAAAGACAAACAGCACTACCTTGAATCCAGAGGTCTAGGTGAGGACAAGGCAGAAAGGCTGGTGGTTAAAGGATTCTTCGAACCGGTTATGAGAGAAATTAAAGTGCCGAGGGTTAAGGAGAAAATCAGAGAGGAAGTCCAGAGAAAACTGGATAAAAAAGAATAGTTTTCGGGGTTCTCCAGAGTGTTTAAGGCTTTGAACCAGAAGCTGTCAGGCTTTACTAGTTTCTTCAAAAGCCAGTTTAAGTCCCGGGAAGAACTTGATCTCCTAGACGGACCGGTTGGAAAGAACTTATTTTACCTTTCGCTCCCTGTAATCATAATCAACCTGCTTCACACCGCATATAACTTGGCAGATACTTTCTGGCTCGGTCAGTACTCCGGTGAAGCATTAGCTGCGATCACTTTTGCATTTCCACTTGTATTTTTCCTGATCTCGCTCGGCATGGGACTGGCGGTTGCAGGAAGCGTTTTAGTGGCTCAGTATGAAGGTTCTGGGAAAAGCAAAATGAGGGATTACGCAGCATCCCAGACAGTAGGTTTCAGCGTTGTCGTATCGGCTTTGATCGGTGTTTTCGGCTACTTTGTTATAGGAGATGTAGTCGGTCTTCTGGGAGCCTCCGGATCTGTCGCAGCTTCAGCTGAATCTTATCTGCAGATAATATCTATAGGACTGTTTTCTATGTTCGGTTTCCTGGTTTTCCAGTCGCTTATGCGTGGTTTCGGCGATACTGTTACCCCAATGATACTGATGTTCATAACCGTGGTTCTGAATATTATAATTGATCCACTGTTTATCTTCGGTTTCTGGATTATCCCGGAAATGGGAGTTCAAGGGGCGGCGATCGCGACAATTCTCTCCCGTATGGTCTCACTTACAGCAGGTATCTGGATACTTTTCAGCGGTAGAAAAGGCCTGGAAATCTCGCTGGCGAGCATGAGGCCTGATCTAGGATTTTTCAAGAAAATTCTTCATGTAGGTGTTCCAGCCACTGTAGAGGGAGCAGGGCGATCAATCTCTGTAAATGCTTTGACCGCAGTTGTAGGGTGGAGCTTTGCTCATCCTGTGGTCGCAGGTTTCGGTATAGGTATCAGAATTTTCTCCATGATCTTCCTCCCGGCAACAGCGGTAGGCAGAGGTGTCGAATCAATGACCGGGCAAAACTTGGGAGCAGGAAATTACGAGCGAGCTGGTGAAACAGCTAAAGTAGGCGCCAAGTACACATTCATTATCCTTTCTTTCTTGGGTCTACTGACATTTGTGTTTGCGGATTCAATCGCATCGGTTTTCATAGATAGTGCTCAGGAAAACAGCGAACTTATCGCCAGCACCGGCGCAGAGTTCCTGAAGTTTGTAGCGTTCAGCTTCGGATTCATGGGAGTAATGAGATCATACAACGGAAGCTTTAGAGGAGCCGGGAAGACGGTTACCGCTGCAGTTATATCTATCTCTACGCTCGGTGTAATTCGACTGCCAATCGCTTACTGGGGAGCAATAAATATCGGTACTAGAGGTGTATGGCTGGCCTTCTTCATCTCAAATATCGCCGGAGCTGTAATCGCATATCTCTGGTATCAGAGAGGCACATGGAAACAGACAGTTACTGACGAAGAAAAAGCTAAAGGCGAAACAGCCGAGGAATCTGAGGGCTTTGGAAACACAGTATTTGAGATAGTCAAAAAGTTTTCACCTTCCAGACTTTTTTCCTGAAAGCAAAAACCTATTGTCCTTTGATGGCCTAATTTTTAGGCTGAGCCAGATGCTTTCCGATTATATTTTTGATATCCTGCTTCAGATATTCCAGTTCTGATCTTTTCCCTGTAGACAGTTTTCTGGTAACCGATCCCTCTATACAGGACACAATTATCTCTGCTTTTTCACCAGGTTTTTCGGCTTCAAGATCTTCAAGCATCTGTGCGATATTC
>JBLGBS010000036.1:0-3706 GCA_047617985.1 Candidatus Nanohaloarchaea archaeon
AGCCGTTCCAGTGACCAAGGTTTTCGAAGCAGATTTCGGCATTCATTTCTTCTCCAATTTCGTCCAGTTTCTTTATCTGCTGGATTATGAGTTCTTCCTCTTCTTCCGAGTCGTTGTCTCTCATATCAGCGTGAACCACAAATTTTTCGGCACCCAGTTCTTCGGAAAACTTCATCAACCTTCTGTGGTAGTCGAGCACTGCGTCGTTAAACTCCTCTATCTCAGTTACAAGTCTCTGCCGGAAAGGCAGGTGAACAACTAAACCAAAGTTTTTCTCGTCTAGGGCTTGCTTTACTTTTTTCTTGTCTATTTCTTCCGGCATCTGCTCTTTCTCGCCTAGAGGGAACTCGATAAACTCTAGCTCCTCGGGCATTCCTCTGATCTGTTTTTCTAGGTCTTCTTCCGGTCCAAGTGATGCTCCTATTTTCATTTTACCACTATCTGGCTGTTCTCTGTTTCCAGCATTTCGCCTTCTCCCTGGAACGCCCGTTCTTCGTGTACTTCGTACATCTCGGCAGGGATGTGGTGGTCGGCGGCATACAACATTCCTGATTCAATGTTCCAGTCATTTGCTTCAAGCGCTTCCTCTATCTCACCTACATCGTCTCCGAACTCCGGTCCTGCTTTCGAGTAGTCCAGTTTGATTTCCTTTATCTTGTCCTCTGTCTCTGGTTCGCCGGATCGAACTGCTATTTCTTCTATATGCATTACTTCTTTGATCGCGTCCTCAAATCTGTGTACATCTCCATAGATTTCAACGGATTCCAGTTCTTCGTTGAGTGGTAGCCCTTTCCGGTTTTTGTAGTTTCTGAGCGCGGATATTACCTCCATACTGGTTTCTCCTGCTTCAATATCTGCTTCAACTCCCAGTTTTTCAGGCCATTCTGTTCGGTGAATGCTTTCCGGATCTTTCTCCTGTCTAAACATGTCGTTCCAGATTTCCTCTGTAATATGTGAAAGTAGAGGTGCGAACAGTTTCAGGAACCGTTCTAAAGCGGTTTGAAGAGTGTACCGTGTTGAAAGGTTTGTATCGTCATCTATCTTTTGTTTTGCGATTTCCAGGTAGTCGTCGCAGAAAGTATTCCAGAATGTGTACCTGATCTCGTCCCGGGCTTTGGAGAACTCATAGTTATCCATTTTCTCTGTCGTGGATTCGATCAGTTCATCAATCTCTGCCAGAATCCATCTGTCGATTTCATCCAGCTCTTCCTCGTCGACATTCGGTTTATTACCCCCAGCCAGGTGTTCGACTAGTTTGGAGGCGTTCCACAGCTTTCTCATCAGTTTTTCGCCTGACTTTAACTCTTTCTTCTTGAATGGGAAGTCGTCTCCGACTTTTGATCCGGCTGCCCAGTACCGTGCTGCGTCAACCGGGTACTCTTCAAGTACTTCGGAGGGTGCGACTACATTGCCTTTTGACTTGCTCATTTTCTCACGGTTCTCGTCCAGGACATGGCCGTGGTTCATAGTTGCTTCGAAAGGTACTTCTCCGGTGTGTTCGTAGCATTTGACAACGGTGTGGAAAAGCCAGAAAGATATTATGTCATGGCCTTCAGGTCTGAGATCGAACTTGTATAGTTCTGGTCTCTCTATCTGGAACTCTTCCTCGTCTTCGTTCCAGTCCCATCCTGAGTTGATCAATGGCGTCAGGCTGGAAGTTGCCCATGTATCGAACACATCTTCCTCCGCCCGGAAATCTGTTCCTTCACATTCAGGACATTCCTTGACAGGAGGTTCATCCTCGATCGGGTCGACCGGTAGCTCTGATTTTTTTGCTATTATTTCCTGGTTACAGTCTTTACAGTACCAGACCGGGAACGGAATTCCCGAGTCTCTCTGTCGGGAGATACACCAGTCCCACTGGAGTCCTTCAATCCAGTTCTTGTAACGGGTATGCATTTTCTCCGGTATCCAGTCCATTGATTCTCCGGCATCAAGGTACTTGTCTTTATGATCCATAATTTCGACATACCACTGCTCGGTTACCCGGAACTCTATTCCAACTCCGCATCTCTCATGGACTTGAACTGTATGGGTTATCTCTCTTCTATCAAGTAGATATCCTTCATCTTCCAGGTCTTCAACTATGTCTTCCCGGGCTTCTTCCGTACTCATTCCCTCGTACTCTCCGGCTAGCTCGGTCATTGTCCCGGATTCATTGATCGCGATTTTCAGGTCTAAGTTGTGCGCTTGGTACCATTCGATATCGTTTTGATCTCCGAATGTACAGCACATAACGATTCCGGAGCCTGTCTCCATGTCGACTCTTTCGTCTTCAATTATCGGTACTTCTCTATCGAAAAGAGGTACAACCGCTGTTTCACCGACTAGATCCTGGTTTTCCTCGTCGTCCGGATGTACAAATACTGCGACACATGCGGGCAGTAGCTCCGGTCTTGTAGTAGAAATTTCAAACGAATCTCCGTTTTTAATTTCGAACTCTATATCGTTGAAGTGGGAGTGTTGTTCGTCGTCCTCTGTTTCAACCTGGCTGATTGCTGTCTCACAGTCAGGGCACCAGATTGCCGGTGCTTTCTTCCGGTACTCTCGGTCTTTCTCGTAAAGATCAATAAATGAAAGCTGTGAAATCCGCTGAACTCGCGGTTCGATTGTCTTGTAGGTATTACTCCAATCAACTGATACTCCCAGCGCCTGGGCGTTTTCTGTAAACTGTTCTTCGTAGTCCTGGCAGACCTCCCGGCATTTGTCCTGAAACTCTCTCCTGGTGTAGTCCTGGTGTCTTATCCCAAGCTCTTTCTCTGTCAGTCTTTCTGACGCAATCCCGTTGTCGTCATATCCGAACGGGAAGAAAACTTCCTGGCCCTGCATTCTCTGGTATCTTGCCTGAAAATCCATTAATTCTAGTCCGTATAGATGTCCCATGTGAAGTGAGCCTGACACGGTTGGAGGTGGAGTATCTATTGAGAACACTGCATCCGGATCTGTATCCCGGTCGCCTGTGTATTCGAAAGTATTGTTTTCAACCCATTTTCTCTGCCACTTGCTTTCAACTTTTTCCGCGTCGTATTCTCCTTCAGGCATGTTTATGGCCTCGTGAGAAGTTTTTCTTCTGGAATTCTTAAATGGGTTATTCCTGTACTTTCTGTAGTTTAAGTATCTCAAAATTGAATTGTCACCAACTAATAACAAAAGATTTTTATATGTGGTCGAGGAAATTATAGATATGACTCAGATTGAAACCCAAGAAGAGTTCTCAGAAATTGAGAAAGGTTTAGATGGCGAATATGAAGAGGAAATAGAGGTTGTTGGAGATATACATACTACAGATGTTGGATCATATGTTGAAGCGCTTGATAGTAAGTACGATGAAGGTCCAGATGCTGTTCTGGCAGTAGGCGATCTCGCATCGGCAGAAGGCCATGATGGCGTTGAGAGCGCTGACCAATATGGAGGAATGGTAGATGAAAATTTAACTCAACTGAATGAAATCGGAGTTGATGTCTACTTTGTACCAGGCAATCATGATGCTGTTGAAGGAGCTAATCCTGGACAGGGTATGGTTGATGAACTAGGAGCAGATTATCTTGATCAGATTGCCGAAGATCTTGAGAATGTACATAATTTAGAATATGATTCTGCAGAGATTGGAGATTTAACTGTTGTTGGAGGTTCTCATCATTTACGCCCTGAAATCCCTGAGCAGTTCCGAGGAGAGCCGGATCTCGAAGATTTCGGTTACGACCTT
>JBLGBS010000037.1:0-3365 GCA_047617985.1 Candidatus Nanohaloarchaea archaeon
TAGGTTTTCCGGAGCTAGGTTAAAGGGTAGGATGCATCTCGACCTCTACCCGTTTATCTCGCATGTCTTATCACCAGGACTTGATTCGGAGACACTTGATCTTGATTCGGTTGCGGACGAGATGCTGGATGAGAATAAAGACGATCTCACCTGGGAGGAGATGAAATCTGCATGGAAGAACAAGGAAGACTTAGATGTTTTCGCGGATTACGCGTTAAAGGATTCGGAGTTAGCCTACAAACTTGGAAAAGAGATAGGTCCTCAAATACTGGAGCTTTCCAGAATCACGGGGTTGATTCCGTTTGATGCCTGCCGGCTTACATACGGCCAGCTGACCGAGAACTATCTTCTGAGAGAGGCACATGAGAGAGACATGCTTGCGAAGAACAGGCCTTCCCGGGACAAGAGAAGAAATAGGAGAAGACAGGGGGCTTACTCAGGAGGTTTTGTCTATACCCCGGAACCCGGTCTATATGAGAATATAGCTGTTTTCGATTTCAAATCACTGTATCCGACGGTAATGGTGGCGCACAATATTTCTCCGGATACCCTTAATCTTGAGGAGTGCGACGACAGCTTCGAGTTGGAGGAGTTTGAATACGATTTCTGCCAGGATTTCCAAGGTTTCTTCCCAGAACTGGTTGAAGAGCTTGTACAGGATCGCTCAAAACTGAAAGAAGAGATGAAAGAGCTTGACAAAAACAGTTCCGAGCACCAGAACCTGGATAACCGTCAGCAGGCAGAGAAAATACTGGCTAATAGTGTCGGCCCTGACACACATCTTGTTCTGAGAGATCCTGAAGGAGAGCTATGCGTCCTATCTGTAGAGGAATTCTACGAACTGATCCAATCCGAAGAGAAGGTGGTTAATGGTTCCAAATGTAAGGAGGTAGGAGGTTGGAAAGCCCTTTCTGTGGAAGATGACGAGGCTGTTTTCAAGCAGGTTTACGCCGCCACTCGGCATAATCCGGGAGATGCCTATAAGATAAGAACTAGGATGGGGAGCGTTACTGTTACAGGAGACCACAGCATAATATCGATGGAAGGTGAAGCAAGCAACAGGATCAGAGATTCAGAGTTTGATGGTCTTGAAGAGGTAAAGGGCTCGGAGATTTCCAAAGAGAAAGTGGTCGCACAGGTCAGCGACTTTGAGCTTGGTTCCTCAAGTCAGGAGGTAATAGTTCCTGAAGTCCTGAAAAACTGTCCTGAAAACTTCTACCTTTACATACCGAAGTCCGAAAACCTTGAGAAGAGAGACTGGTATGGGAGAAGAGTTGATGTCATTGATGCGGTCATAGAAGGGCGTAATTCTGATGAGATAAACTCGGATCCTGGCTTTGGAGATAAGATCTTGAGGAAGGCGATAAATGAGGGACTGGTTGAGAAAAAACAGATTATAGGTCATAGAGGAAATACTTACAAGTGCCAGGTGACTGAAAAAGGAGAAAAGTACAAGGATTTTTACAATACTTTCAAGGAAAGAGAGAAGAACTCCCGACACTATCTCATCTCGCTTGAGGATCTCGATGTGTTACCACCAAGAGAGATGCTTGAAAACTCGTTTGTGGCCAACAAAAGTGGAAGAGCAAGAAACAAGATTCCGGCAACCCTAGAGTTAACAGAAGATTTCGCATCATTGCTGGGCTGGTTTGTCGCAGAAGGTCATGTTAGAAAGGAGGGGACGGAAGACACGAGTTACATGGAATTAGGTATAGCTTCAAATAATCCGGAGCAGAGAAAGGAAGTTCAAGAACTGTTAAAGAGTGTGTTCGGCTACGACGCCAGTATAAACGGCAGGCAGGTAACCTGCTGCACTTCTACAATAGCCAGAATTTTCTCTGAGCTCTGCGGAAACAAAGCAGATCAAAAGAAAGTACCAAAGCCCATCTTCAACTGTCAAAAAAACATCAGAGAATCCTTCTTGAATTCATATTCCCTAGGCGATGGCGATGAAGATGGCAGAAGATTCTCAACTATAAGCAAAGAATTGCAGGCAGGTCTCTCCGCACTCATAAAGGAGGAAGATTGTATACTTCACAATGGCTACGATACCGGAACATACAGAGTCTCCCGTAGAAATAAGACGCAGGGAGAGAAAATTGTATCTGGCGATCTTTACGGCCAGAAGCCGGTGGAAGTGAAGGAAAGCGATAAACCTGAAAAAGTCTACGACATCTCCGTAAAAGATACAGAAAAATTTGTTACGGCAGAAGGACTGGTACTTCATAATTCGTTCTACGGCTACCTTGGCTATAACGGCGCTCGCTGGTACTCCCGAGAATCCGCTGAAGCTACAACATATCTTGGTAGAGAGTATATACAGGATACGATTGAATTAGCGGAGGAAGAAGGCTTTGAAATTGTATATGGGGACACTGATTCTGTATTCATTAAGGCCGAGAATATCAGGGAAGAAATGGATTCTTTCCTTGAGAGAGTTAATGAGGATCTTCCCGAGTTCATGAAGCTGGAGTTTGAAGGGTTTTTCGAGAGAGGGTTTTTCACTTCCACAGATTCTGGCGAGGGTGCGAAGAAGAAGTATGCGTTAATTGATGAAGAAGGTGGAATGAAGATAACAGGTTTTGAACAGGTTAGAAGAGACTGGTCGCCTATCGCTAAAAAGACGCAGAAAGAGGTTTTGAGGCAGGTACTTGAAAACAATGTTGATGGAGCTGTTGAGACCGCGAAAGAGGTGATTGAAGAGCTTCGGGAAGGCGAAGTACCTGTAGAGGATCTAAGGATTTACACAACGCTTAACAAGAAGCCTGAGAACTATGATTCAACCGCTCCACATGTAGAGGCAGCTAAAAGAGCGATTGAAAGAGGAACCAATATTTCACCAGGATCCACTATTTCATATGTTATAACTAGAGGAGGTGGCGGTATATCCCAGAGAGCGGAAATACTTGACTATGCTGAAAGCTATGATGCGGAGTACTACATCGAGAATCAGGTGCTTCCTGTAGTTCTCAGAGTTCTGAAGGTTTTCGGCTACACAGAAGGCCAGCTGAAAGGAGAAGGAAAGCAGAGTGGTTTAGGCCGTTTCTAGAACCGTATAGATCAGGTTTTCTTTCAGCTACTATCTGTTTAAAAGATTTGATTCAGAATTTGTTTCTGCTATGAGCATTAATTTAACTGGAGCAGAAGAAATCAGGCCGAAGTACGATCAAGAGGTCGAAATTCTGGCTGATGAAGTAGAGGATTTGATATCTTGGGGAGTCAATACCCAGGAAACGATCAAGGGTTATCTTAGTAGTGAGGATACATGGAATTCAGCTAAACAAGTCGGTAAGCTTGATGACGCTCTGGATTATCTAGAGGATGAAGGAAGGATAACTAAGACTTTCAAGAAATACGACGACTTT